>JBBRGP010000098.1:0-8460 GCA_038224105.1 Desulfobulbales bacterium
CATAGAGAAGCCTGGGGGTTATGGTTTGATATCATTTTTCAGTCATCAACTTCCGGTAAAGCCGAAGAATTGTAACATTCGAGCGGCTTAATACTGCTGGATATTTCGAATTATTTCACTTCTATTTGATGTCACACTTACTCTGGTTAGCCTTCATATAATTGCATTTTGGCGATCCATTGTTCCGAGCAAGAAGACTATGATTATTCTTCGCCATTATAAATTTGGAAAATTATCATTGGTGATAAGCAAGATGCATTCCGAATTCGTAAAATTTTTTGGTCTCTCAGCAAAGTCGGAGAATAGCTTAAATAACACTCTGAAAAATTGCCTCTCAAACAAAAATTGTTCTTTTTATATGGACACAAAAACATAGCTTTAATTTTATTTGCATTCTAGCGATGCGGAACGATCAAAATTACTCACTTGGTTATGCACCATGCTATCTTGCCAGCCTTACATTTTTCTCATTTTTCTAAGAGGGCTACATCATAAACTTTGATATCTTCATTCAAAGATATCGATATACGCACAAGCAGTGAATATACGATTTCTCCGGTTGCTTGGTTTTTCAAAGAATTTAAACAACGATTTTCGTATGTTTATTGCACCAACCTTAAAGCTCGGTTGACCTATCCATATTTATGGAATCGCAACTGCAGTTTTGCTCCATCCAATTATGGTTGTTCTCTTAAATCAAAAAATAGCTTCGACGCTAATTCAAAATTAGCCACCTTTAATAACGAAAAATGAGCGACTGGCTCCATCTCTTTTTGCCTGAAATCCTGTTCTCCCCTCTTTTTTATTTTCCCATCTGATTGCTGATCTGCTCAATGAAAATAATTTGTTGAGGAAATTAGCAGGGCCGAGAGGCACAAATGCAAACACCGCCACCAGAGTTTTAGCCCTCGTCCGCAAAATCCTGATCAACAGTATTGCTCGGAAAGGGCATGCCTGCGAGTCCGTAAACGGATTTGGCAGCAACGGAAGTTACTTGCCGACCCCGATTACCATGCCTAACCAGAGTGCCGCCCAGAGCTGCTGGCGAGAGAAGAATCCCGACTACTGATCAAAATATCGAGAGAGGCACCCGGATTACGTAGAGCGCAATCGCGAACATCAACGGGAGCGTAACTTGCGCCGGCGCTGACAGGATACGGATCGACCGCCGATTGCCAAGATGGACGTGTTAATAGGCGGAATAAACGTTGTTTCAGGCGGTTAGTTAACCTCTCCCATTGATTACACGGAGAGGACTCGTAAGCTTTTGGGCAGGGCTTCCGGGTAAAAAAATGAGGCACGGGTACGCCGATTGGCGGACTCTATCTCGCGCCATGGCAAGCCTGTAGCGATGCTGATGGTATCCGGCGAGGACAACCGCTTGGTCCTGATAGACGGTTATCAATGTCATGCCGTGCTCACATATCTGGGACAGGATGCCGGTCTGGTAAGGGTAGTGGATGAGTCGGAAAGGCAGGGGGAGGCGATTGAAAAGGCCGGGTTAATCCAGGAACTGCACCGTCGTTTCAGTTATTCTTTGAGCGAAATCGGCAAACGGATAGGCCGTGACAAGTCCTATGTGAAACGACGGATGGATCTGCTCGAACCATTACCGCAAGAGATTTTCCGGCCTGTACGAAAAGCTGCGGAGCGTCCAGTATGAAAAATAAACTGGCGACAAAAGAGAGAGATAGCCTACGCGAGTGGTCGGTACTTTCAAGGGAAAAAATTGCACCTTGAAAACGTGAGGGGAAAGCTGAAATTCAGGGTTTGTTCGCCAGGTATTTCTGGTGGGCGAGGACATATCTGATCTCGCCATAGGTGCAGGCATCACCTGTCGCCTCTTTGATTTCGCTCAGTTTTTTTTCCTGGTGTGGCAGGATTATTCGTTCAATTGATTGGTGTTTTTCCGGGGCAATCAGTTGGGTGATGGCGATTTCGCCCATTTCGATGCAGTGGGCCAGGTGGCTTTCGATGGTGGTAAAGGCAAAGCCGCGCTTCTCGGCAATCCGGGCAACGGACAGGCCCTGATCGAAGAGCGCGAGGGTATTTTGTCTGGTCGGGACTTTCGGGCCTTTTGGGACTTTGTCGGCTGCGGGTCCGTCCGACTCTTGCGGGTCCACAGGATCCGGCGTGGGCGGGGTGGGGAGGATGACCTCCCGGACATCGTTTTTGCCGCGGTAATCCGCAACCAGGGTTACCAGCTCCTCGCCATATTTTACCGCCAGTTTTTTACCGATTCCTTTTAGCCTGGCAAGAGCCGTAAGCGTGTCGGGCAGGTTGACGGCGATCTGGACCAGGATTTTCTGGTGCAGGATCTGGTAGTGCGGGACATTTGCTTCTTTCGCCTTGCGGCTCCGCCACTCCTTTAAGGCGAGAAAGAGCTCGGGATGGCCGATATCGGCCTCGGAGTAGGCGGGTGCGGGCGTTTTCTCCTTTTTCGGTTTGGCGCCGATTTCGGCCGAAGAAATCGCTTGCAGATATTCCGCCACGGAAAATCCCGACTCGCAGCACCTGACCGCAGCCAGCTTGACCGCAGTCTCTTCCTGCAGCCATTTGCACAGATCTTTAGCTTTTTTGCGGATCTCTTTATTGTCGGTTTCCACCTGAAAAAAGGGGACTACTTCGCCGATTCCCGTCGCAAACTTTTCCTGAAAATAGACCGAACCCTTATGCAGGCGCTCGCCTATCGCCACATCTTCAGCCGGAGGGGTCAGGTCGCTGAACATCCCCTGCAGCTGCCGGCGGAAGCTGGCGCCGACACTGCAGATCTCGGTTACGGTTTTGACCTCGAGGTCGCGGAGATTGCCGGCGCCCTCGATCCGCACCAGTTCCCCGCTCCGTTCGACAATCGCCAGCAATCTGGCAAGCAGCGTCCGCAGCCGCTGAAAATCAAAACATTCCAGGAGCAGCCGCTGCTGGTAGCGGATCTTGGCCGCGGCCAGCTGGTCCTTGGTCGGGACCTTCGCTCCGGCTGCTTCGACAAAGCGTTTGACGGTGCTATCGGTTTTCACTGCTCTTGCCGCCAGCGGCGAACTGAGGACCATGCCTTCCAGGGTCCGGCAGCGGCTGAGCGCGACATAGACCTGGCCGTGGGCGAAGGCTGCCTGGGCGTCGATGATCGCCCGGTCGAAGGTCAGACCCTGGCTTTTGTGAATGGTAATGGCCCAGGCCAGTTTCAGCGGGTATTGGATGAAGGCGCCGATCTTGCTTTCACTGATCGTCAGGGTCTCTTCGTTGAGGGTATATTCGATATTTTCCCATGTCGCCGGTTCGACCACGATCTCCTCGGCGTCGTCGGGACATGTGATCCAGATCCGGTCGTCCTTGATGCGGGTGATTTTGCCGATCTTGCCGTTGAAAAAGCGTTTCTCCGGCGACGCATCGTTGCGGACGAACATCACCTGGGCGTCGACCTTCAACTCGAGGGTCAGGGCGGTCGGATAGGAGTGCTCGGGGAATTCACCCTCAATCGCGGCATCGAAGCGGTGGGCTTTCGGGGTCAGCGTCCGGAGCCTGGCGTTATTGATGGCGTCGGCGCTGCTGTTATGGGTGCAGAGGGTAATATAGCCGAGGTTCCGGTCATCGACAAAGCCGGCGATATGGCGGCGGTTCAGATCCTGGAGGGTGGCCTGGTCCAGCCGGTTGTCGCGAACCCGGTTGAGCAGTTCGATGAAATGGCGGTCTTGCTGGCGATAGATATGTTGCAGTTCAATGGCGATCAGCTCAGTCTGCCCCAGCGCCTTGCTGCTGAAGAAATAGGGCGAGTCGTAGTGGCCTTGCAACAGCCGCCAGTCGGCGTCTTTCACTACCGGGGCCAGCTGGTACAGATCGCCGATGAGGAGTAGCTGAACCCCGCCGAACGGCAGGTTGCTGCGCCGGTAGCGGCGCAGGACGCTGTCCACCCCGTCCAGCAGGTCGGCGCGGACCATGCTGATCTCGTCGATCACCAGGAGATCGAGGCTCTTGATGAGATTGACCTTGTCGCGGCTGAATTTATGGCGGTTCTCCCCCTCGCTGCCCGGCACGAACGGCCCGAACGGCATCTGAAAAAAGGAATGCAGGGTAACCCCGCCGGCATTGATCGCCGCCACCCCGGTGGGGGCGGTGACGATCATCCGCTTTGGGCTTTTTTTCTTGATGCTGTGGAGAAAGGTGGTCTTGCCGGTACCGGCCTTGCCGGTCAGGAAAATATTGCAGCCGGTGTCCCGGACGAATTCATCGGCAAGCTGCAGCAGCGGGTTGTGGTCGTTCATCGCTTTGGTTTACCCGTACATTTCCTCCAGGACCGCATTGATCAAGACGATCTCTTCCTTGCCGAAGCGGGCCGGGTCATACTCCTCATCGAGCCAATCGATGATCTCCTCGTAGCTCTCATCCTCCGGGTTGGCCAGAACTTCGAGAAGATGCATCAGCCCGGGAATGCCGCCGCTGTCTTCCGGCGGGCAGGCGCGTTTGCCGGTGAGCAGGTGCGGATAGGGTTTACCCTCCGCCGGGTCGAGAATCTTTTCGACGGCGATCTGGTGCAGCCAGTCATCCCCGTAATCATAGATATACTGAAAGCCGGGAAGGATCTTTTCCTGAAGGGCCTGGAGGGTAAATTTTGCCTCATCTTTCGGTCTGCTGGTCCGCCACGAATCTTCTTCTTCGGGCAGACAGTAGCAGATGCGATCGATGAGGAACTGGTGCAGATGGTTATCCGACCAGCCCATGCACAGCTGGATGACCTTGTGCAAGCGTTCCAGGGTGGTGTCGCCCGGCACCTGGATCCGTCGCCAGATCGGGGGTTTTGTCCCCTGCAACGTTATCTTCAGCTGGAAAACGGCGGTGGTGGGATCGCTTTGTCTCTTGCCGTGCTTGGGGAAATCGACCTTGATGACATTTGATTTTTTTGCCAGTCGGGCACCTTTCGTCGCGGGTTTTGGGGTGGGGCCGTTGCCCCCGCATTTCTTGCCGCTGCACGAGGCGCAGGAATTGACTTCTTCAGTTTTGGCGGGACGAATCGGGATAGGGATGGTGTGTCCGCCGGTCGGCCGGGTGCGTTTTTTTTCCAGAGCCCGGGCGTGTTTCTGGAAGGTTTCTACCGCCAGAGGCAGGGAGGCGAGGAGGAAGACCTGGATTTGCACTTCCCGGTCGGCAAACTCCCCGGTAATGTTCGGGAAGGCCTCCCGAAAGACCTCGTCCGGCAGATTCTCGAAAAAATCCAGGACCTCGCCCGGATCGACCAGCCCCTGAATGGTCATGATACCGTGCATGAGGTCTTCTTTTTTCCGGTTGGATAATCCGGGAAATTCCTCCGGGTCCCACAGTTCTTCGCGCACGGCAAGGGCCTCTTCGAAACCGGAGGCCCAGGCATAGACCGTTTCCAGCTGATCGTCCTGGAGGGTATCGAGGTCGAAGGGAAAATTGAGGGTATTGTCATGGAAATGAGCGACCAAGCGGTTGTAAACCTGGACCAGACAGTCGATCATCTCGCTGATATTCTTCAGGTCCTTAAATTCCGGCAGCTCACCGCCGAAAATAATCGGCAGCCATTCGTTTTGGGGGATGCTGTCAGGGGTCATGGCCAGGCCGAACATGAATCCCTGCAGTTCGTCATAATTGAAGGTCTCGTCCGGCACCGGGGTGAGGTTGAGAAATTTTTCGAGAATCTTTTTTTCGTTGGGGTGAAACATCGGCAATGTGGTCCTGTGGAGGTTTCGGAAGAATCTAAAGCGAGGGAATGCCAGTTGACAGATGGCAGTACTCCCCTGACTTTTCCTTGCTCGTGAAATTTAATATTTGCAATATCAACTAGATGGTTTCAGTTACCGGCATCGACCGTCGCGATTTAGAACAAACTTTTTTGTTCGCGGACAGACGCCAGGTACAGCAATAGCGGAAAAGAGGAGCAAAGGAAAGGAAAATAAAACGGTCGGAGTGAACAATTCGGAGCGGTCCGGCGGGCGCTCAGAACCCAGGGTGCTGCGTCGATGTTTGCTATTCACGAAAAACTGCTTTATATCGTAGGAGAACCGCCGGCAACGAACGAGTCCCCGGCCGGGCAACTTGCTTCTATGTGAGGAATTCATGAGAGTTGCAGTTTTTTCCGACATCCATGCCAATCTCGAGGCACTCGAGGCAGTCCTGGCCGATGTCGCGAGACAGCGGGCCGACCGGTATGTCTGTCTCGGCGATATCGTCGGCTATGGCGCCAATCCCAATGAATGTATCGAATTGCTGCGCTCCCTGCCCGATTGCCCCTGTCTGCTCGGCAATCATGATGCCGCGGTCCTGGGCATTCCCATCAATATGCGACGGGAGGCCAGACAGGTAATCGGCTGGACTCGGGATGTATTGTCGAAAACCGGGCTGTGGTTTCTCCAGGAGGCGGAGGATCTCATCAAGTGGCACGACATCACCTTTTGTCACTCCAACCCCTACCGGCCGCGCCATTGGTACTACGTCGCCGAGAAAACCTATATTTCCAGTTCCTTTGCCCGCTCGAAAGCGAAGATCCTCTTCGTCGGTCACACCCATGTACCAGTGGCCATCACCCGCAAGAACTTTTTCTGCATCTATATCCGTTCGCCGCAGCACTCGATGGTCGTGCCGGCGGCGGAACTCAATCGCCAGATCTTCAACTGTGGCAGTGTCGGGCAGCCGCGCGACGGGGATCCGCGCGCCTCGTATCTGATCTATGACGACCAGCGCCGGGTAATCGAATTTTACCGGGTTGCCTACGATTTTCACCGCACCGCCGAAAAAATCCTCGCGGCCGGCCTGCCGAAGGCCTTTGCTCTGCGGCTTGCCGACGGCATATAGTGTCCTGTCAAGCATCAACTTCCGAATCTTGCTTTGCCCTTTTGGCCTCCTGACCGCCGACATTCCCGTCGCCACCCCTACGCCCGATGTTCATCAGTAGCGCGATCAGGCGCAATGTACCGCTCCCCGGCCGTCACACTGTTTGCAAGAAACGCAAACTGCCCGCCGGTCGATCCGCTCGCATTAAGTCCCTTATGTTAAGGGCTGGGGTTTTTCCTGGCGTGTGGGTGCGGCGGTGGATGGTGGTAGTTTCCGGTTCGGTGCTGCATTTGGTGGGTGACTGCAACATAAGGGGGCCTTATGCGACATTGCACTGTGCTACGGGCGGGCTTGGTCGGTTGCACCTATTTTGTCGCTGTCACGAAAGAAAAAACTGATAATTCAAGACGTGACCCTGCGCTTTCGTGTGCCGCGCAAGCAAGCGCAGCTTGATTGTGTGGTGCGCGGTGTCTGGTCAGCACCGCGGTTATCGGCGACGCAGTCGCCGATAACGGTGAAACAACCTGCCGGCCGAGAGATTGTATACCCTTTAAGAACGCGCTTAATTCCGGTCAGGTTTATTGACTGCTTGGGCATCCTTATGGCGCGAATATTTCGGATATAATTAACATTACCTTTGATTGCGTTTCACGGCTGATTGTTCCGAGTTTTTGAACCAACCGCGATGTATCAACGGTTCTGATTTGGTCAAGAACCACTTGGCCACGCTTGCCCTTGAAAGTACAGTTCACCCTCGTGGGATAGTCTTTACCCTTGGTAGTCATGGGAGCCACGATAACCGTTGCTATGTAACGGTTCATTTCGTCTGGTGAAATAATAAGACACGGTCGAGTTTTCTGGATTTCACTACCCATCGTCGGATCAAGACTGACCAGATAGACCTCAAAACGTCTGACTACCATTGCCATTCGTTCTCGTCCCACGTTGATTGGTTGGTGAATTCATCGTCCAGAAGGTTGTCATCACCCGCTGCGGCCATGCGTTGGAACTTATCCTCCCATCCCTGTCGCGGGTGTGTTGCTGAGCGAATAATCAACTTTTTGTTTTCAACTTCCAGCTCTACATCTGGCCCTAAATGACACTGCTCAATAATAACTTTCGGAATCCTGATACCCTGCGAATTTCCGATACGAACGATGCGTGTACGCATAAAACCTCCCTTGTTAACTTGGTTACAAGTGTAATTACATAAGGAGGCTATTTCAAGAGATTTTTTGCTGTAAGCATGTATACCGATGTTGCGTGGCCAATCGCGGTGCCGACCAGCGCCGTGTGCCGCGCAAGCAAGCGCAGCTTGGTTGTGTGGTGCGCGGTATCCGGTCAAGCACCGCGATTATCGGCGACGCAGTCGCCGATAACGTCCAAGCTCACCGGCGGCAATGAAACGCAGCGGAATTGCCGTTCGGTGCAGCGCCTTGTTGGGCGCTGAGATTTCAATCGTGCCTGGTCCATGTGGACTTTCCGACCTCATGGGCTCTTGCTATGCGACGGCGGCCATTCAGCCCGAGAATACGTGCTTCATGTTCCAGGCGACGCCGACCTTCCGGGCGTTGTTGTCGGCCCACGTGAAGCTGCCGTCGCACCGCCACTCATGCCTTAACCTTAGCAGGTCTCCGTTGGCGGCGATGGCGTAATTCAGGCCGGGACCGCCCGAGA
>JBBRGP010000099.1:0-8444 GCA_038224105.1 Desulfobulbales bacterium
CCAGCACCCGCCAGAGTGAGGGGGGTCCGGGCCTGCCGCCTCCGATTATGGTGTCGATCTGTTTTCAACCGACGATCTTCGCCCGAAAACTATCCCCATTTTCTGCATGCGGTTGCGCAGCGTGTTCGGGTGCAGGCCGAGCACGGCGGCGGCGCCGTTTCTGCCGTTGATCTTGCCGCCGGTGATCTTAAGGGCCCGGGTGATATGGCTGCGGATGACCTCGTCGAGGGGGAGCAGAAGATCGTCATCGACCTGAAGTGCCAGTCGGCCGGGCGGCTGCGGCGATCGGTCCCCGGGGCGGTGAAAGAAAAGCGGGCCGTGGCGATGACGGATCAGGGAGCTTTCGATGACGTTTTCCAGTTCCCGGACATTGCCCGGCCAGCTTTGCTCCATCAAACCCGCCATCGCCTCCGGGGCGATCCGCGGGACCGGCTGGATGCCGAGTATCTTCGATTTCTTGTCCATGAAATACGAGGTCAGCAGGCCGATATCGGTCGGGCGCTCGCGCAGGGGCGGGATGGTGATCGGGAACATATTGATGCGAAACCATAAATCCTCGCGAAACTGTCCCTCCTCGACCATCTTTTCCAGGTTGCGGTGAGTGGCGGCGATGACCCGAATATCGAGTTTGATCGGCGGGGAACCGCCGACCCTTTCGATTTCCTGGGTTTGCAGGACCCTGAGCAGGCGGATCTGCGCCCAGGGCGGGAGTTCGCCGATCTCGTCGAGGAAGATGGTGCCCTTATGGGCTCGCTCGAACCGACCCCGGTTCTGCTTGACCGCGCCGGTGAAGGCTCCTTTCTCATGGCCGAAGAGCTCGCTGTCGATGAGGTTTTCCGGGATCGACCCGCAGTTCACCTTGATGAAGGCCTCGCCCCGGCGGGGAGACAACCGGTGGATGGCGTTGGCAATCACCTCCTTGCCGGTGCCGGTCTCCCCGAGGAGCAGGATGGTGTTCTTCAGGTGGGCGATGCTCTCGACCTGCTGCATCACCTCCCTGAGACCGCCTTCGGCACCGATCACCGCGTCGCCGGAATGGGAGAGGAGCTCACTTTTCAGGTAGCGGTTGTCGGAGACCAATTTCTCTTTGAGGTCGAGCAGTTCCTGATGCTTCAGGGCGTTGGCCATGGCGATGGCGAAGGGTTCGCGCAGTTGCGCCAGGCGCCTGGCATCGTCCTCGGAAAAGCGGTTCGCCCCCTTGGCAAACAGGTCGATGACTCCGAGCCGGTGGCCCTCGATGAAGAGGCGGAGAGCAATGAAGCTGTGACCCAATAGGCCCAGTTTCGGGGCGATAATCCGGCCCATCGGATCACTTTCGGCATCGTTGATGATCAGAAAGTCCTTTAAGCGTCGGCCGCTCTCTATCGCCTCGATCAGGCCGGCGGAAAGGCGGATCGATTTTTCGATTTTTCGGCCGCCCTCGTTGTTGGCCATGGCGATGTAGCGGATCCCGCTGATACTCGGTTCATAGATATTCAGGTACATGGCATCGGCGGGAAGAACGTCGCGGATAAACTGAAAACAGCGCCACAGGGCCACCTCGACCTCGAGGCTGCTGCAGATGAGCAGGGTGGCCCTTTTGAAAAAGAGATTCTCGTCCATCACTGTTCCCCGCCCCCCCTTCCTTTACCGAATACGGGATATAATCCCGAACATTAACCGCATACGGGAAAACATATTACCGTATTTGGTGAAAAATGACAGCCGGATTTCTACCTGCCCACCGAGAGAGGCAGCGGCAAGGGGCCGGCACCACCTCGCCGTCTCCGCGGTATGATCACGTATCCTTTTGAAGAAACACGATTTATCTGGGAGAAACTGAAGGCGAAAAGAGTGCTTCGAGCCGCCGCCAACAAAGGTGAACGGGCTGAAATCGAAACGGAACGGAGCTTGCTAGACTCCGGATACGTACTCTCGTTGTAGCGGTTCCCGGAGGAGGAAAAAAAGGATGCGACGGTTGTTCAGCTCTATGCTTCGGCGATCGGCGACGGTTTCCGGTCTTCTGGTCAAGACCATGCTGCGCACGCTGCCGGCTCTCTTGCGGCTCAGAGCCCGGACGCACCGGTCTTTCTCCAGCAGGTTACGGGAAAAAGACCTGACCGCCCTGATCTCGGTGCGGGCGGAATCCATAGAAAGTGCTTTTGCCCTGCGAGCCGGCCTGGTCTCCGCGGTCAGCATGCCCACTGCCCGGGAAACAGCGGATGTTCACCTCATCTTCAGCGACAGCGCCACACTCCTCGAACTCCTCGCCGAACCCGACAATTTTCTCGGCCAGTTGAACGCGCTGAAGAACTTCCGGGTCGATGTCCGGGGCGAAGACCACCTAGTGCAGTGGTTCCTCGAGACCCTGAAACAACTGTTCGCCTCGACAAAATCCCTCGATTACGGCACCAGGATGACGGACGGCAGTCATCGCTACGTCAACAACACCAACGGCGGCCCGGTCTTTGTCTATGTCCGGGACGGGCGGATCCTGCGCATCACTCCCATCGAGTTCGATGAAACGGACGGAGCCTCCTGGACCATCCGTGCCCGTGGCCGGTCCTTCACCCCGCCACGCAAGGGCACGGTCAACCCGTACGTTCTCGGCCTGCGCTCGCTGATCTATTCCAAAGACCGCCTGCTATACCCGATGAAGCGGGTTGATTTTGATCCGCGGGGCGAGCGTCACTGCGGCAACCGCGGGGTATCCGGCTACCAGCGGATCAGCTGGGACGAGGCGCTCGATATCGTCGCCGCCGAGATCCGCCGGGTCAAGATCGACCACGGACCGGGGGCGATCATGAACAGCTGCGGCTCGCACCATACCTGGGGCAATATCGGTTACTGGCTGAGTGCCAGGACCCGCTTCATGAACTCGATCGGCTCAAGCCAGGTGGTCCACAATCCCGACAGCTGGGAGGGCTGGTACTGGGGGGCGATGCACCACTGGGGCAACTCCATCCGCAACGGCGCCTCCGACACCTACGGCACCGTCGAAGACTGCCTGCAGGAGGCGGAGATGATCGTCTTCTGGTCGAGCGACCCGGAGTCGACCAGCGGCGTCTACGGTGCCTTTGAAGGCACGCTCCGGCGGCAGTGGGCCAAGTCGCTCGGCATCAAAATGGTCCATATCGACCCTTATTACAACCATACCGCCGCCCTCCTCGGCGGCAAATGGATCGCTCCCCGGCCGGATACCGGCAGCGCCATGGCCCTGGCCATTGCCTGGGTGTGGATCACCGAAGGCCTCTACGACAAGGACTACGTGGCGGCCCGGACGACCGGCTTTGAGCTGTGGCGCGACTACGTCCTGGGGACTTCCGACGGCATCACCAAGACCCCGGAATGGCAGGAAGCGGAGACCAAAGTCCCGGCCCGGGTGGTCCGGGCCCTGGCCCGTCAGTGGGGCAGCCGCAAGACCTATCTGTCCCCAGGCGGCCTGGCCGGCTTCGGCGGCGCCTGCCGCTGTGCCACCGGCATTGAATGGGCCCGGTCGATGGTCTGTCTCATGGCCATGCAGGGGCTGGGCAAACCAGGCGTAAATATGGGCTGTCTCCAGCAAGGAGCGCCAGTCGATACCCACTTCTATTTTCCCGGTTACGCCGAGGGCGGAATGTCGGGCGACCTCGATAATACCGGGTTGCGGGTCAGTTTGTATCAGCGCATGCCGCAGCTGCCGTCGATGAACCCGGTTTCCCAGGTCATTCCCCGGCTACGCATTCCCGAGGCGATCCTCGGCGAGTCCTGCGAGGGCTATCCCACCGATCCCAAGTCGATCGAGGGCCAATTCCGCCGGTTCGGCTACCCGGCCCCGGGCCATGCGCCGGTGCATCTCTACTATAAATACGGCGGTTCGCATTTCGGAACGATGGCCGACTCGAACCGTTACGCCAGGGCCTACCGCAGCGACAAGCTGGAGTTTGTCGTCAACCAGTCGATCTGGTTCGAGGGCGAGGCCAAATTTGCCGATATCCTGCTGCCGGCCTGCACCAACTTCGAGCGCTGGGACATCGGCGAGACCGCCAATTCGGGCGGCTACAGCCACCACCAGTTCATCCAGTGGAACCACCGGATCATTACCCTGCAGCATAAGTGCATCGAGCCGCTCGGCGAGTCGCGTTCCGACTATCAGATCTTTCTTGCCCTGGCCGAGCGGCTCGGGCTCGGCAACATCTTTTCCGAGGCGATGACCGAGCTCGACTGGTGTCGCCGGCTCTTTACCGCCAGCGATCTGCCGACCCGGACCTCGTGGAAAAAATTTTTTAAAAAAGGGTACTATGTCGTGCCAGCACCGGCCGAGGCCAATCGTGCCCCGGTGTCCTGGCGCTGGTTTGCCGAAGGCCGGGAAAAGGATGTGCCCGAGCTTGCGCCACTGCCCGGCGACTATAAAAACCGCTGGCGCCGGGGGCTGCAGACCCAATCCGGTAAACTCGAGTTTGAGGCCTCGAGCCTTAAACGTTTTGCCCCGGACGATCCGGAGCGGCCGCCGCTGCCGACCTTCATCCCGTCCTGGGAAGGCCATCACTGCCGGGAACTCTACAGCAGGTATCCGCTCAATCTGATCTCTCCCCATCCGCGCTACAGCTTTCATACCATGTTTGATGGTAAAGACTCGATCCTTTGTGACGTCAAGGATCACCGGGTGCTGCTCGACGGCTACTACTACTGGATCGTCCGGATCAACAGTGACGATGCGGCGGCGAGGGGGATCGGCCACAACGGCCTGGTCAGGATGTTCAATGACCGCGGCGAGGTAATCCTTGCCGCCCACCCGACCGATCGGCTGCCGCCGGGCACCGTCCAGTCGCCAGAAGGCTCGGCGATTTACGAACCCTTGGGGGAACCGGGTCGCTCCCCGGACCGGGGCGGCTGCATCAATGTCCTGACGCCCAGCCGCAATATTATTTCCCGCTCGCATTCGACCGCCTCCAACAGCTGTCTGGTGCAGATCGAACTTTGGGATAAAAGGGATATCTCATGAAAAAATACGCCTTTATTATCGATATCGGCAAATGCGAGAACTGCCAAAACTGCTTTCTCTCCTGCAAGGACGAACACTGCGGCAACGCCTGGCCGGGTTACAGCCGGCCGCAGCCACTGCACGGCCAGCGCTGGCTGGACATCCTCCAGAAGGAAAGGGGCAGTTTTCCCCTGATCGATGTGGCCTACCTCCCCAAACCCTGCATGCACTGCGACCAGGCCCCCTGTGTCGCCGCCGGGGATGGGGTGGTCTATCAGCGTCAGGACGGGATTGTCATCATCGATCCGGACAAAGCCCGGGGACGGAGAGACCTGGTCTCCTCCTGTCCCCACGGGGCGATCTTTTGGAACGAGGAGGAGGGGGTCGCCCAAAAATGCACCCTTTGCGCTCACCTCCTCGACGGCGGCTGGAAGGCGCCTCGCTGCGTTCAGAGCTGCCCGACGGGAGCGCTCGTTCTTTTTTATGGTCCGGAGGAGGAACTGCGGAAGAGAATTGCCCAGGAAAGGTTGCAGATCCTGCCCGCTGCCCAGGATGGTCCAGGGCGGCCGCGCTGCTACTATAAAAATCTCTATCGCTATAGCCGGTGTTTTCTGGCCGGCAGTCTTGCCGAACAGGTCAGTGGGGTCGAAGAATGCGTGATCGGTGCGCGGCTGGTACTGCAACGGGGCGACGAGGTGATCGGAGAACAACTGAGCGATGATTTTGGGGATTTTAAGTTTGACGATCTGCCGGACGACCGTGCCGACTGTGAATTGGTGATTCTTCTTGGCGAAAAAGAGGTCAAGAGGCAGACTGTGACCTTGTCGAACGGTCAGTCAGTCGGTACAATCAGGATCAACAGATGAAGAGGCAGGGACGGAGGCGGCTGCGGTTCCGCCTCCGTCCCTGCCGGCAAATGATCCCGGTTTCTTTTTTGTCGCGGTCACTATCGTGCATCATATCGACTTTATTAACCCTATTGGTGGTCAAACGTCAGGCCTTGGGAGAATCCTCAGGACCTGCGTTATCAATCGATGATTTCGTTAAATAAGCGTTGACAAAGATTGTTTTGCATGTAATTTTGCATAGAATATTCGGGTAATATAGACAGGATCGTCAAGGTGAAAACCGTGACCTGCGCACGCTGCTGTTCACAGCCTGGCCGGACGCGCCGAAAGGTGGAGCGAAGGTGAGAAGAGGATGAATCTGAGGGGCTACGGAATTATTGTCGCGGCATTTTTTACCGTCTCCATAGCGTACGGGGTGCGCTACGGCTATGGCATGCTGCTCCCAGGGATGCTCGAGTCGCTGATGATCACCAAGACCGAGGCCGGGCTGATTTCCGCCGCCTATTTTGCCGCCTATACCATCTTTTCACCGATGCTTGGTCTGCTTTCCGATCGTTTCAATTCCCGGGTCCTTCTCACTGTGTTCCCGGCACTGCTGGCGGCCGGCGCGATCCTTATGGCCTCGGTCTCGACGCTTGTCGAGGCGGCACTGGTCTTTGCCCTGGCCGGGGTCGGCCATGCGGCCTGCTGGACCCCGGTAGTATCCCTGGTGCAGAAGTGGGTTGCCGATCGCCATCGCGGCACGGCCCTGGCCGTGGCGACCATGGGCAGCGGCGTAGGAATTGCCGCCTGGAGCCTGTGGCTGCCGATCGTCGTCGAAGATTCGAGCTATCGAATGGGGTGGCTGCACATGGGTGTTTTCGGTTTTTTTGTCGCCGGCCTGAATTTTTTACTGATCAGAAACCCTCCTCGGCAATCTTTGCCGACCTCCACTGGTATGCAGCGGGCGGCAATGTCAATACCGCCCACGTATCTGCAGCTCCTGGCAAGCCGGCAACTGTGGCTGGTCGGGATGTCCTATGCCTGCATTGGTTTTACCGTCCTGGTGCCCTTCACCTTTCTCGGTGTCTATGCGACGCAGGAGTTGCAGCAGAGTTACGGCATTGCCACCCGGCTCTTTACTGTCATCGCTCTTGCCGGGCTAGTCGGAAAACTCGCCCTGGGCATGCTGTCCGACCGCATCGGCAGGATTGGCGTGATGATGGTGTGCGGACTCTGTCTGGCGGGGGGCTGCTGGGGACTTGCCCATTGTGGTGACCTCCGCGGCACCTATCTTGCTGTTGCTACCATCGGCATTGGTTTTGGTGCCGTTTGGCCCCTGTATGCTGCGGCTGCGGGCGATTTTTTTCCCAAATCCCTGACCGGCAGTGTGATCGGGTTATGGACGGTTTTTATGGGGATCGGCTCGATGGTCTCGCCGATAGTCTGCGGCTGGACAATTGACAGGTATGGCACCTTTTCCTGGGCCTTTGACCTGGGTTTCGCGTTTGCCATCGCCTCCGTGCTCTTTCTGCTGCCGTTAAGAAACGAGGCGAAGGTGCTCTGCGGCAGGTATCGATGCTGGCGCTGTCCGGGGCGTGCGGCTGTCGAAAATAACGGTTGCGGGTAACAGTGCCCGAGAGTTTATGTGCGAGGAGATATTCGGCCAGTCAAACACCTTTTCAATCTTGTGGTATGTAAGGAGGATGTCGCAAGGAGAAATCCGCTATCGGGAGTTTGTCAGAAAAACAACATCAAAGGAGGTTGCATCATGAAAAAGATTGTGTGTTCCGGCATGTCGGTTATAGCAATTTGGTCTCTGCTCATCCTCACCCCGTCCCTTACTTCGGCTGCTGCCGTCACTCTGAAATACGCCAATTTCTTCCCGCCGACCCATAGCCAGAGCAAACTGGCCGAGGCCTGGTGCAAGGCGGTGGAAGAAAAAACCGAAGGCCGCGTAAAGATTGAATACTATCCAGGTGGAAGTCTTCTGAAAGATAAACAGATTTATGACGGACTGGCCGATGGTATCGCCGACATCGGTTTCTCCGTGGCCGCCTACACCGCCGGCCGTTTTCCAACGGTCTCCGCCTTTGACCTGCCTTTTGGTTACCCCTCGGGAATAGTGGCGACCAAGGTTGTCAATGACGTCTACAACACCCTCAAAGCCAATGATTTCAAAGATACCAAACTGATGTATCTCCATGCCCACGGCCCCGGTTTTCTCAGCACGAGAAACAAAGAGGTCAAAGTACTGGAAGACCTGAAGGGATTGCGGATTCGTTCCACCGGCATGAGTGCCGAGATGGTCAAGGCCCTTGGCGGTACGCCTGTCGCAATGGGAATGAGCGATGCCTACGAAAGCCTGGAGAAGGGCGTGGTCGACGGCAGTGCCCATCCGGCCGAGGCGGCTCTTGGCTGGAAGCTTGGGGAAGTCACCAAATACATGATTCGCAATTATTCCTGTGCCTATACCACCACTTTTTTCGTAGCGATGAACAAAGATAAATGGGCTGCTCTCGATCCCAAGGATCAGCAGGCAATCGAGGCGATCAATAAAGAATGGATTGTCAAACACGGGCAGGCATGGGACGACAGCGACAAAGCCGGGATGGAGGCTTTCCTGAAGAAAGAGGGCAATGCCGTTATCGATCAGACGCCCGAACAGGCCGAGC
>JBBRGP010000100.1:0-8402 GCA_038224105.1 Desulfobulbales bacterium
GGACATTCCCACCATTATTACCTCCCTCTCATCTGGTGGCTGCCATGATCCGAACACTGCTGACGGAAAGAAGACCGATTAAACTGTGGCTGGCGGAGATTGACGACGACACCCTGCTGCAGGCGAAAAATCTCGCCAACCTGCCCTTTCTCTTCCACCATGTGGCGATCATGCCCGATGCCCATGTTGGCTACGGCATGCCGATCGGCGGAGTCGCGGCGACTGAAGGGGTGGTGATCCCCAATGCCGTCGGCGTCGATATCGGCTGCGGGGTGTGCGCCCAGCAAACCTCGCTGCCAACCCTTGAAAAAGGGCAGCTGAAGAAGGCTCTGCAGGCCATCCGCCAAACCGTGCCGCTTGGTTTCCAGCACCACAAAAAACCCCAACCCGGCGGAAAGATGCCGGAATTGGGACGGGGGCGGACGGAGCAGAAGTTGCCGGTGGTCGCCCGCGAATACGAGGCCGGGATTCTTCAGCTCGGCACCCTGGGCGGCGGCAACCACTTCATCGAACTGCAGCAGGGCGATGACGGCCGGCTGTGGATCATGATCCACTCCGGCAGCAGAAATATCGGCTACCAGGTGGCCAACCACTATAACCGGCTGGCGGCCGCCCATAACCAGAAATACGGGGCGATCGTCCCCAGCAAATGGCAGCTCGACTATCTGCCGATCGACTCGGAACAGGGCCACCGCTATCTGCAGGAGATGCACTATTGCGTGGAATTCGCCGCCGCCAACCGGCGGGCAATGCTCAGTCGGGTCAGGGAGATCCTCCTCGAGCTCGAACCATCGGTGACCTTCGCGGCGGCCGAAGACGTGGCCCATAATTACGCGGCTACCGAAAACCATTTCGGCCGGCAGGTGATCGTTCACCGCAAAGGGGCGACCCGGGCGGCGGCCGGCGAGACCGGCCTGATCCCCGGCTCCCAGGGCAGCGTCAGCTACATCGTCCGCGGCCTCGGCAATCCGGAGAGCTTTGCCTCATGCTCGCACGGGGCCGGGCGAAGGCTGGGGAGAAAACAGGCCCAGCGTGAACTCGACCTGAAAACCGAGGTCGGCCGCCTGGAGCGGCTGGGCATCCTCCACGCCATCTGCCACAAAAGAGACCTGGAGGAGGCCGCCGGCGCGTACAAGGATATCACCCAGGTGATCGCCAATCAGCGGGATCTGGTTGAGGTCGTCACCGCCCTCAGACCGCTGGCGGTGGTTAAAGGTTGAAAATGAGGGATCCTGCCGGGCCAAGGTGCGGCCAGGTTTACGGGGCGAGACGGTCGATGGTCCAGATGTCGGCGCCGGCAGCCCTGGAATAGAGAAAACGGTCGTGCAGCCGGTTTTTTCCGCCCTGCCAGAACTCGATCTCGACGGGTACGACGCGATAACCGCCCCAGAACGTCGGCAACGGCACCTTCCCTTCGCCGATTTTGGCCTTCATCTCGTAAAATTTCTGCATCAGCATCTGCTTCGATGACAGCGGCTGGCTCTGGCTGGAGACCCAGGCGGCCATCTGACTCTCCTTCGGTCTCGACATGAAATACCGGGCGGATTCGGCGACGGAGATCTTGCTGGCCATCCCGTTGATCATCACCTGGCGCTCCAGCTCAAGCCAGACAAAGAGCAGGCTGACCTGGGGATTGCCCTGTATTTCCATGGCCTTGCGACTACCATAATTGGTGAAGAAGACAAAGCCCTGGTGGTCGAAATACTTGAGCAGGACGGTCCGCTGGCTGGGCCGGCCGCCCCTGCCGACGGTCGCCAGGATCATCGCCGTCGGGTCGGCAATGTCGGTTTTCCGGGCCTGCTCGAACCAAGTCGAAAACTGCAAAACCGGGTCAATATTGAGGTCGGCGCGTTCCAGCCCCGCCTTCAAATATTCCCGGCGAAATTGACTTAAATCCACAAAATTCCTCTTACCTACCGAAACGCCGCCACCGGGGAATTCCCGGTGGCGGCAGGGGTATCAGCCCTCTTTAATGCCTTCCAGCTTCCAGTTTTGGGTGCCGACCGCTCTCGCCCAGGTCCATTCCTCTTTAAACTTGACCGGATCAGTCATGCTCCCGGAGATCAAAGCGCCGCTCTTGTCATTGACCGTATAATCGAGGAGGTTGGCGGTGATCAGCACGGTGACGAAGTCCTCGCGACCGTCGCTGCCGGCCTGAGTGATCTCGACGCCGCGGACGGCAATGGACTCCAATTTATTGATATGCCCCAGCCGGTGCATTTCGGCAAAGTGCCCCTCATACTCGCGCACCAGCTGATCGCCGAGGAGGTGGCGGTAGGAGTCGACATCCCGGCGCATCCACCCGGCCTGCACCTGAAAGAAGACGTCGGAGGCCACTTCGGTGAAATAGGTCGGATCAAAATTCTTGTCGGTCTGCCGGATCTGATTCATCCCTTCTTCTAGCAGATTCTGGCCGATTACCGGCGTCGGGGGCAGCGGTTGGGCGGGATAGTCGGTATCACCGCCGAAGATATTGCTCGGCTGGATCGGCTGCCGACTATACTGATTGGGCGCCTGGTAGCCGCTCTGCCGGGATTTGGCAAACTTCTTGTAAAGAAAAAAGGCGATGCCGCCGAGCAGCAGCAGAGGCAGAATCCCCATGCCGGATCCGCCGGCGCCAAACATCGACCCGAACAGCATCCCGCCGATGGCGCCACCGAGGAGTCCGCCCATCAAGCCACGGCTGAAACTGCTGCCGGTTTTACCGGGTGCCGCCGCCGGCGAACTCGTTGCCGGCGCCTTGCTGGGGCTGGAACTGAAGGATTTTCCACCCGCCTTGGAGCGGGCATCAGCAAACTCGACCGTCAACCCGCCTTCTATGAGGGTGAAGCCGATAAGCATCAAAAACATCGGTGCGAATCTTTTCCAGAACGTTGTCATAGTCTTTTTCCATTTCCTTTTGTATTTTTTGTTGATCATTCCCCAACCGGGGATACATTGAATAGCGTCTACATTATAGTACACCTCGGTGAAGTTGCCAGAGGTAAAAATCACTTTCCGGACCAATATCCGTATGCTGCTCATCCATCCGCCCCTTACCAAAGGGTGCGAGCCCCCCGCCGCCCTCGCCTACCTCGCCGCCGCTCTCGAAGCGCACGGCCTGCCCTGCACGGTTTGCGACATGAATATCGAGGGGCTGGAACACCTCCTGCGCAGTGCCAAACCGGCCGGCGATACCTGGTCGGGCCGGGCTTTCAAACATCTCGGCACCAATCTCGCCGCCCTGCGGGACCGGCAAATTTACCGGAATTTTGACCGCTACGCGCGGGCGGTCACCGATATCAACCGGGTTCTGGAGATTGCCGGCCAGAATTCTAATCTGCAGCTGTCGCTTGCCAACTACCAGGACAATAGCCGGTCGCCCCTCATGAGCACCGATCTTCGCCGGGCCGCCGCCCAATTTCGGGAAAATATCTTCTGCCCCTATTTCGAGCGGCGACTCGATCAGCTGTGCCGGCAGGGCCACTCCCGCCATATCGGTTTTTCCCTCAGCTACCTCAGCCAGGCTTTATCGACCTTCGCGATGATCGGCTATCTGCGGGCCCATCACCCGGAAAAAACCATCATCGTCGGCGGCGGCCTGGTGACCACCTGGCTCAGCAACCCGGGATGGTCGAATCCCTTTGGCGACCTGGTCGATCACTTCGTCGCCGGCCCGGGGGAAGAGCCGCTGCTGCGCCTCCTCGGCGAGACTCCCAGAACCGGGCAGGTGCGGCCGTCCTACGACGCTCTGTACGGCAAACGCTATCTCTCACCCGGTTTCATTCTGCCCTATGCCACCTCCACCGGCTGTTTCTGGAAAAAATGCGACTTCTGTCCGGAAACCAGCGAAGACAATCCCTACCACCAGGTTGTGCCGGCCATGGCGGTGGCCGACCTGCGCGCTCTGACCGCGCAAACGGCACCGGTTCTCATCCATCTCCTCGATAACGCCATCAGCCCGGCCACCCTCCACGCCCTCAGCGACCAGCCGCCGGGCGCACCCTGGTACGGCTTCGCCCGCATCGACGCCCTCCTTGCCGACCGGGATTTCTGCGGGCGCCTGCGGAACTCCGGCTGCGTCATGCTCAAACTGGGTCTTGAATCCGGCGATCAGAACGTTTTAAACTCCATGCACAAAGGGATCGACCTCGGCCAGGCCGCTACGGTCCTGGCGAACCTAAACGAGGCCGGCATTGCCAGCTATGTCTATCTGCTGTTCGGCACCCCGGCGGAAGACCGCCGGTCGGCAGAACGGACCCGCCGTTTTGTCGAAGACCACCACCGGGCCATCAGCTTCCTCAACCTGGCCATTTTCAATCTGCCCGCCGGCAGCGATGCCGCCGCTTCGCTGCCGGTGTCCGATTTTTACCAGGGTGATCTGTCGATCTACCGGAGTTTCACCCACCCGCTCGGCTGGAATCGGGCGGAGGTTCGGCGCTATCTCGACACCACCTTCAAAAGGTCGCCAGGAATCGCCGCGATCCTCAGGAAAGACCCGCCGTTTTTTACCTCAAACCATGCCCCGTTCATGAAATAATGAAAAGGAAACCGATGAATATCCTTGGCATCGCATCCGCCATTCTCGCCGGCCTGTTTATGGGGACCATGGGAGTGTTTTCGCGCAAAACCGGACTGGACGGGGAGGTTATCACCTTTTTCCGCCTGTTTCTCGGGGCCGGTTTTCTCACCGTCCTGCTCGCGCTGACCGGCAAGCTTCGGTTGCTCCTGGTCCGGCCGACCTGGCCGGTCCTCGTCAACGGTCTGATGCTGGCCGGCTTTATCGTCTTTTACATCCAGGCGATGTACCTGACCACCATGGCCAACGCCATCATGGTGGTATACCTCGCCCCGCTCGTGGCTTCGGCCTTTGCCCATTTCTTTTTACAAGAAAAGCTCACCCGCCAAAGCATCCTCCTCATCTGCGCCGCCCTCTTCGGCTTTGCGATGATGATTGAATTCAAAATCGATCTGTCGGCCGGACCGGATCACCTCCGGGGCCTGGCCCTGGCCGCTCTCTCCATGTTCTGCTATGCGGCGTTCATCCTCATCAACCGAACTGTCCGCAGCACCGTCCATTTCTACACCCGGACCTTTTATCAGCTGCTGACCGGCAGTCTGTGCATGCTTCCGCTGTTTGTTACCGATTTCCCGGCGATCTCCACGGCAAACTGGCTATGGCTGGTCGGCGCCGGCTTTTTCCCGGGATTTCTCGGCATCCTCCTGGCGGTCATCGCCCTGGAAAAACTGCCTGCGGCAACCTTCGGCACTCTCGCCTATTTCGAACCGATCTTCGTCGTCGTCCTCGGCTGGGCGGTCTTCGGAGAGACCCTCAACGCCCTGCAATTGGCAGGTTGTCTGGTGATCGTGGTAAGCGGCGCGGTAAAAGGTTATCTGACCGCCCAAAGCGGCCCGGCCGCGGATCAGGGATAATCCATGGCCGGGCCCGGTGGCAAACGACGGAAAAACCCTCGACGCCTGCCGGCTGATCCTGCCGGGAAGGCGATGAACCTGCGCCGGACCTGGCCAAGCTGATCGGCCGAGACGGCCTTCGGTGGTTCAGGGGGGTGAGCATTCAACCAGTTCGATGGCGAAGGTCAGATCCTTGCCGGCCAGCGGCGCGTTGGCATCGAGGGTGATATGGGTGGCAGTGATCGCGGTCACCGCCACCCGGATGATTTCGCCCTGGGTGCCGCCCATCTCGAGCCGCAGCCCCACCTCCGGTTTCAGATCCGGCGGGACCTGGGAGATCGGCACCTGCATGACCAGCTCCTCTTTGCGAACCCCGTAGGCTTTATCCACCTGGATATCGACGACCTTCGACTCGCCGACCTCCATGCCCAACACCGCCTCCTCGAAACCCTTGATAACCTGGCCGCTGCCGACCGCGAAACTGAGCGGCTCACGGCCGGCTGTGCTGTCGAAGACGGTGCCGTCAGGCAGCTTCCCGGTATAATGGACCTTGACGTTATCGCCTCTTCTTACCTGTGTCATCTTTCTCCTTCAAGCCTTACGGCTCTTCCATAACATTTCATAGTATGATTTTTCATCCTCACCGCCGGTGACAGGCGCCGGCCCGTGGCCGGTCAAGGCAATAACGCAGCCGTGCCGCGGAGAGGGGAATCCGACCAAACCGCCGGACAAGGCTACTATTAAACACAATCGGCCATTATTCAAGATGAAAAACCGGCACCCTTTTGGAGCACCGTCGAGCCGCGCTCGCCGTCGATTTCCGGGCCCGGCCTTTTGTTCTTTTGCTTTCCCGAACACTCGAGTATTTTCAATCTCGGACATTACCCACACCAAGGAGAAACAACCCATGAAGATCGGGAAAACCATCGTCATCGGCGGCGGTGCCGCCGGTTTGATGGCGGCGGGCCGGGCCGCCGAGCGAGGGGCGGAGGTCATCCTCCTGGAAAAGATGGAACGGACCGGGCGGAAGATCGGGATCAGCGGCAAGGGCCGGTGCAACCTCAGCAACAGTGCCGCCCTTGCCGATTTTCTCGGCCATTTCGGCAAAAACGGCAACTTCCTGCGCCAGTGTTTTCAGCAGTTTTTCAGCGGCGAGCTGATCGCCTTTTTTGAGGGCAGAAAGCTGCCGCTGGTGGTCGAACGCGGCGGCCGGATCTTTCCGGCGAGTGGTCACGCCCTCGACGTCGTCCGGGTCTGCAACCAGTGGCTGCAGGACCTCGGAGTGACGGTGCGCCGCGATGCCCCCGCTACCGCCATTCTGATCGATAACGGCAGAGTGCGCAGGGTGCTCTGCCAGGGGCAGGAGCTGCCATGCGCAAGTGTCGTCCTGGCGACCGGCGGCAAATCCTACCCGCGCACCGGCTCAACCGGCGACGGCTACCGGCTGGCCGAGGGGCTTGGCCACACCATCGTGCCGCCGCGGCCGGCCCTCGTTCCCCTCGAGAGCCCGGACCCGCTGGTCCGCAAAATGGCCGGTCTGGAACTGCGTAACATCCTGGCCCGGCTCCTCCTCGACGGCAATTGCAAGGCACGGGAATTCGGCGAACTGTCCTTTACCGGCTTTGGTCTGAGCGGGCCGGTGGTCCTCAGCCTCAGCGGCCTGGCCGTCGATGCCCTCGACCACGGCCGGACGGTCACCATGGCCCTCGACCTGAAACCCGCCCTCGACCACGAAAAACTGGACAAGCGGCTGCTGCGCGACCTCGCCCTGCGCGGCGGCGAACCGCTGGCCGACATCCTCCGCGGTCTCCTGCCCAGCGAGATGATTCCCTTCTGTCTTATGGCCTGCACCCTGCCGGCCGATCTGAATACCGCCCGCTTCCCCGGCAAGATGCGGCGGCGTCTGGGGCAGTGGCTGAAAGACTGTCGCATCGATATCAGCGGCTATCGCTCTTTCGACGAGGCGATCATCACCGCCGGCGGCGTCGATCTAAAGGAGATCGACCCCAAAACGATGCAGTCAAAGCTGATCAGTGGCCTGTATATCGCAGGCGAGCTGCTCGACCTCCAGGCCGACACCGGCGGCTATAACCTCCAGGCCGCCTTCTCAACCGGCTGGGTTGCAGGCTCTTCAGTACCCTGACACATGGGCGAGGTTTAAGCTCAGTAAAGCGAGGAACGGAACTCATCGTCGAGCTGGACGACATGACGGTTGGTGACTATGTAGTTTTTATTGATCAAAAAGCCTGAGCCGGTGCCCCAGGGCGTTTCGATCGAGACCGTGGCATTCCTCGCCCGTTCGATGGAATTGGCGCGGGGGGCGGCCACTTCCGGTTCGGCAGGGCGGGGTGGCGAGGGAGCATTGATTGCCGGACTGTCGGCCGGTGACGACAAGGCCACGGCCGGAGCGGCCGTTTCCTTTGCCGGCTGGCCGGCAGGCGGCATCGACTGCTTGCCGGTGAAAGAATAGGTGGCGGCGGCAACGACCACCACCAGCACCAATACCTGAAGCAGTTTCAGATTGTTGCCGGATTTGGCGTGGGCCAGCGCCTTTTGCGCCTCCTCCTCGGTGCGGCGTTCCTGAATTTTTCGGTAACGTTCAAAAATTAATCCGCAGGCATCGCATTCCACAGTATTATTCTGGTGGCGATCACACTTCGGGCAGCGCATAATTCTTACCAGCTCGTTGTATTTATAAGAGATTTCTCGACATAACCGAGTAATGTACTTATCATAGCAGGATATGTTGCATTATTCAAGCAAGCGCACCCTGATCCGCGGGTCGCTTTTTGAGCGGCCCCCGGCGGGTCAAAACTTGCCAATATTTTTCTCAGGCTGCCAAGGCCGCGGCCTTTTCTTTGAGACCTCTGGGAGACCTTTCGCCATGGTGCTTATCATAAACCGGAAGATATCCCTGGCCGACCATGAAATAACCCTCATTCCCATTCGCGCCCAGGGTGCCGGGGGGCAGAATGTCAATAAGGTGGCGAGTGCCATCCATCTGCGTTTTG
>JBBRGP010000101.1:0-8391 GCA_038224105.1 Desulfobulbales bacterium
CACCTCCCCTGCTTTCCGGAGTCGGTAACCGTTCTCGGCGGCGGGGTTATCGCTCTCGAAATGGGCCAGATGTTCGCCCGGTTCGGCAGCCGGGTGACCATCCTCGAACGCGGCCCACGCCTTTTGGCGGAATTCGACGAGCGCCTTACCGACCAGTTCAAACGGATGCTGCAAAGGGATGGGGTGGAAATTTTCTGCGATATCCAGGCGCAGCGGGTCGAGATGGTCGATGCCAGAACCTGTCTGTACGCCTTGATCAACGGAGCGGAGGTGGCCTTTGTCGCCGAACGGCTGATGCTGGCCATCGGCACCGAACCGGCAACCCACGGGCTCGGCCTGGAGGAGATAGGGGTTGCCATGAATCCGGCCGGCTTCATCACCGTCGACAGCCAACTGCGCACCAGCGTCCCCGGGATCTGGGCCGCCGGCGATGTCACCGGCCCGCCGATGGTCGCCCCCAACGGCGCGCAGGAGGCGCAGATAGCCGTGAAAAACATGCTCGACGCCCGGGCCGGCTTGACGATCGACCATCGATTCTCGCCGCTGGCGGTTTTCGTCGACCCGGAATTCGCCACCGTCGGCCTCACTAAGGAACAGGCGGAGGCTCAGGGTTACCGGGTCGTCACCACCTACCTGCAGCTTGACCGGGTGCCCAAGGCCCATGTCATGGGCGAAATGCTGGGCGGCGTCCTGCTCACCGCCGAACAGGGCAGCGGCAGAATCCTCGGCGTCCAGATGCTTTGCCCCCGAGCCGCCGACATCATCCAGGAAGCAACCCTGGCGGTGCGCTTCGGCCTGACCGTGGTCGATCTCGCCACAACGGTCCACATTTACCCGAGCATCAGCGACGGTCTCCGGCAGGCGGCCCAGTTGAACGCGACAGTCCAGGGCTTGCTGTGACCGGTCCGGCCGACGGCGGCATGGCGGACGGTCTGATCACCCTGTCGTACTCCAGCAGTTTACGAAATCCTTCCATTGGTGTATATAACGACCAGGTATCATTTCCATCCCCTGCCCGCGCCCGGCGTCAGGGTGACAACCCAACAAGGAGAACCGGCAATGAGCGACTGTATCTTTTGCAAGATTGTGGCGGGGCAAATCCCTGCCAAGAAACTCTACGAAGACGAGCAGGTCCTGGCCTTCTGGGATATTTCCCCACAGGCCCCGGTCCATTTCCTGGTCATTCCGAAAAAGCATATCGCCGCCCCGGTGGATGTGCTGGAGGAAGATGACCCGGTCATCGGCAAGATGATCCGGATCGGTAGCCAATTGGCAAAAGAAAATGGTGCCGGCGATGCCTTTCGGGTTATTTTCAATAACGGCAAAAAAGCCGGCCAGGTGGTGTTCCATGTCCATCTGCACATCATCGGCGGCAGGGAAAGGCCCTGGGCCCTCTAAACGAGGACGCAATCGAACCGAAACAACCTGCCCCGGCGGCACCGACGATCATCTGCCACACCCCGGCTGCCGACTACTCATCACCTAAGGAACAACGACATGGAACAATGGCTTGCCCAACTGTCGCCGGTAGCCCAGGCCCTCTGCGGTACAGGTTTCACCTGGTTTCTGACGGCGCTCGGGGCGGGGCTGGTTTTTTTCTTTAAAACAATCGAGCGCCGGGTGATGGACGGCATGCTCGGCTTTGCTGCCGGGGTCATGATTGCCGCCAGCTACTGGTCCCTGCTCGCCCCGGCCATTGAAATGGTGGAATCAAGTGGCGGCACCCCCTGGCTGCCACCGCTGGTCGGGTTTCTCGCCGGCGGATTGTTTCTCTGGACGGTCGACAAGATTCTCCCCCACCTCCATGCCGGTTTTCCAGACAAGGAGGCGGAGGGGATAAAAACCAGCTGGCAGCGCTCGGTCCTCCTGGTCCTGGCCATTACCCTGCACAATATCCCGGAAGGGCTTGCGGTCGGAGTGGCCTTCGGCGCCGCGGCGGCCGGCCACCCGGCCGCCTCCCTCGGCGCGGCCGTGGCTCTGGCCATCGGTATCGGCATCCAGAATTTCCCCGAAGGAGCGGCGGTCTCGGTGCCCCTGCGCCGGGAAGGCATGTCCCGAACGAGGAGCTTCATGTACGGACAGTTCTCGGGGATGGTCGAGCCCATCGCCGGGGTTCTCGGTGCCGCCGCCGTCCTGCTCATGGAACCGATCCTGCCCTATGCCCTTTCCTTTGCCGCCGGGGCGATGATCTACGTGGTCGCCGAGGAGCTGATCCCCGAATCGCGGGCGGAGCGACATTCCGACATCCCGACCATCGGCGTCATGGTCGGCTTTGCGATCATGATGACCCTCGACGTCGCCCTGGGCTGAGATGACCGATTATAAACGAGCCGCTCCTGGCGTTGGGCGAAGGAACTCCTGATGAATGGTTTTTCCGGAGACATCCTCGCCGCGATGCATAAAATTCTGCCGGCCGGCATATCCCTGCCAGCCCTCTTTCTGCTGCTAGCCTTCATCTGCCTGGCCATGGGGTTCGCTGCTCTGGCCGGAGCCATCCTCCTGGTCGGCCAAAAACGGCGGCGGCGGGAGGCGGAACAGCGACTGGCGGCGGCTGAGGACAAAAGGGTGGCGGCGGAAAAACGCAACGTCGAGCAGCAGATACGGGCGGAGAAACTGATCACGCTGTTGAAAAATGAACGGAAACACGCCGCGGAAAAGCTGAAACTCCTGGAAGAGGCCCGGGAGGAACTGAGCCTTCGCTTCACCCATCTGGCCCAACAGATCTTCGAGGAAAAGAGCGCCCGCTTCACTGAACTGAACAAAGACCGGCTGGAAGCAATCCTCCAGCCCTTCAACCACCAGCTCACCGCCTTCAAGCAGGAGATCAACGAAATCTACCGCACCGACAGCCGCGAACGGCTGTCATTGAAAAACGAAATCCTCCAGCTGCGCGACCTCAATCAGCAGATCAACCGGGAAGCCGTCAATCTCACCCGTGCCCTGAAAAGCGACACCAAAATCCAGGGCAACTGGGGGGAACTGGTCCTCGGCCGGGTGCTGGAACGATCCGGCCTCCGCCACGGCCAGGAATACCATAGCCAGGGCGGCTTTCGCGATCCCCACAACCGGCTGCTGAAACCGGATGTCGTTATCCATCTGCCGGAAGGCCGCGATATTATAGTCGACTCCAAGGTCTCGCTGATCAGTTGGGAACGCTATGTCAACAGCGCCGAAGAAGGGGAGCGGGCCGCGTATTTAACCCTGTTGGTGAAGGCCGTTCGCGACCATATCGCCACCCTCGGCGGCAAGAACTACCAGGGGCTTGCCGGCATCCACTCCCTCGATTTCGTCCTGATGTTCATGCCCATCGAGGCGGCCTTTGCCGCCGCTTTTCAGGCGGACGAAAATCTTTTCACCGAGGCCCTGGCCAACAATGTCGTGGTCGTCACCCCGACCACCCTGCTCGCCACCCTCCGCACCATCGAGAACCTTTGGCAATATGAACATCAAAGCAAGAATTCCCTGGAAATAGCCCGCCGGGCCGGGCTGATGTATGACAAATTCCGAAGCTTTGTCGAAGAGATGGAAAAAATTGGCAAACAGCTGGCCACCTGCCATGCAACCTACGACGGGGCCTTCCTCAAACTGACCCGGGGCCGCGGCAATCTGGTCGCCCATGCCGAGCAGCTGCGGGAACTGGGCATCCAGGTTAAAAAAGAGATCCCCAAACCGCTCACCGACATTGCCGAGTCCGACCTGAAAAACTGACCGGCAGTGCAGCCCAGATGCCAGCCGCCGTTGAAGTTGCCAAGTTAACGAAAACATGGTAGTTGATCATGATCTTTTGCTCCCCTGTCACGCCCTTTTGCCCGATCGATAAGGGTACCCTCTCGTGAGGGAGCAGGCGGCAGCGACAGCCTCACCCCCCATTCAATGACGCGGAGGAGCCAGTGCTGTTACATCACAAATTTATCGACATCGCCAAGAAATTCGAAAAAAAGCAGGCGATCCACGATTTTTCCACCAACCGGGAACTCACCTACGGCAGATCGCTGATCGCCAGCCTGATCCTGGCCCGCTTTTTCGCAAGACTCGACCAGGGTTTCATCGGCATCATGCTGCCGACCTCCGCCGGCTGCATCCTTGCCAAGATTGGCATCCTCATGAGCGGCCGTACCCCGGTGATGATCAACTACTCGACCGGCGCGGAGCATAACGCCCGCTACGCCCAGGGAAAGTGTGATTTCAAAACCATCATCACCGCCAAGGCCTTGCTGGAAAAGATCGAATGCCCCTATGTCGAAGGCATGATCTATCTCGAGGACATCATGGCCGGGATCACCACTGGCCAAAAGCTCATCGCCGCCGCCCTCGCCGCCCTGCCCGCCGCCCTGATCAAGCGGCTGGTGCACCGTGGCCAGGAGGACGACACCGCGGTCATCCTCTTCACCAGCGGCAGTGAAAAAGATCCGAAGGCGGTGCAGCTCACCCATAAGAACATCGATGCCAACATCGTTTCGGTGTCACCGATCTTTAATTTTCGCAGCGAAGACGTGTTCATGTGCACCCTCCCCTATTTCCACGTCTTCGGGCTGATGACCACCTTCTGGCTGCCGATCCACCACGGCATGACCATGCTCACCTATGCCAACCCCCTCGACTTCAAGAAGGTCTGCACCTTGATCAGGGAGCATAAGGCCACCTTCCTGGTCGGCACCCCCTCTTTTTTCTGGGGCTACCTGCGGAAAGCCGAGGACGGCGATTTCGCTTCGCTGCGTATCGCCATGACCGGGGCGGATAAATGTCCCGACGCCCTCCGGGAGGGCTTTAAAAGCAAGCACAATATCACCATCTATGAGGGCTACGGAGCGACCGAGTGCTCGCCGGTGATCTCCGTCAACACCCCGGAGTTCAACCGGCCGGGCAGCGTCGGCAAACCGATCCCCGGCCTCGAGATCCGCATCGAAAACTACGCCACCGGGGAAGAGTGCGGCCGAGGCGAAGACGGCCGGATCCTGGTCAAGGGCGACAGTGTCATGAAGGGCTATTTCAACGATTTCGAGCAGACCTCCTTGCATATCCGGCACGGCTGGTACGACACCGGCGATATGGGCAATCTCGACCAGGACGGCTATCTCTGGCATGTCGGCCGGCTGAAGAGGTTTGTCAAGATCGGCGGGGAAATGGTCTCCCTGGTCAAGATCGAGGATATCCTCGAAAAATTCCTGCCCGAGGACAGCCATTGCTGTGTCGTCGAAATCCCCGATGCGATTAAAGGCGCGAGAATCGTGGCGGTGGTGACCACGCCGCTCGACGAGAAGTCGATCCTCAAACAGATGGCCAAGCACCTTCCCCCGATCGCCCTGCCCAAGATCTTTCTGGTCTGGGAGACCCTGCCGAAAATGGGCAGCGGCAAGATCGATTTTCGGGTCATCTCGGAAATGGCCCGGGAGCAACTGAGCCGCAAAAGCATCGCATGATCCGGCACACCGCCATCGGACCCGGAAAAACCACGCCCCAACCTGAACGACGATCGGCAACAGGATGAAAGGAAAAACACCCGATACGGCGCAGCGCCAACTTTGGAGCACTTCTTTCCGCCACCCGGCTCCGGCCATTGCGCAGTTTATCCTTCTCCTCGCCGGCCTTTTCTGGCTGGCCCGCCGGAGTGCTGAAAATATCGGCTACACCTGGCAATGGTACCGGATCCCCCCCTATTTATATACCGTCACCGAGTCGGGAATCGCTGCCGGGCCCCTGCTGGTCGGCCTGAGAATGACCCTGGCGATCTCCCTGGCCAGCCTGGTGTTCGCCCTGATCCTTGGCCTGCTCACCGCCGTCCTGCGGGTATCGAACTCCTTTGTCGCCCGTGGCCTGGCAGTATTGTATGTGGAGACCAGCCGCAACACCCCGCTGCTCATCCAGATTTTTTTTATCTATTTCGTCCTCGGCCCGACCCTGGGCCTGGACCGGCTGCCCGCGGCAATCCTCGCCCTCAGCCTCTTTGAAGGGGCCTATGCCGCGGAGATCTTCCGGTCCGGCATCGAATCGGTAGCTAAAGGCCAGCTCGAAGCCGCCCGCAGCCTCGGCCTCACCACCTTCGCCACCTACCGCCACATCATCATTCCCCAGGCCCTGCGCACCGTGCTGCCGCCGCTCACCAGCCAGGCCATCTCGCTGATCAAGGATTCGGCGCTGGTCAGCACCATCGCCATCTCCGATTTGACCATGCAGGCCCAGATGATCATCGCCGAATCGTATCTGACCTTTGAAATCTGGTTCACCGTGGCGCTCTTATATTTCACCATCACCCTCTTTTTATCACTGATGGTTGGCATCCTGGAAAAACGTCTTAAATTGCCATAATATGTTGCTAAAATAAACCAAAGACCCCAACAGAGGAGATCGGTATGCAAGCACATCACTCAGTCCTCCGCCTTTTCACCCTCATCCTCCTGGTCCTCTGCCTCGGCACCTTCAGCTACGCCGCCTCCGTCCAGCAGGACCTGACCGCCGCCAGCACCATCGAGACCATCAAGAAGAGGGGGGTACTCAAGGTCGGCATGGACATTTTTCAGCCCTGGGCAATGAAGGATAAAAACGGCAAACTGGTCGGCTTCGAGATCGATGTGGCGACTCGTCTGGCCGAGGATATGGGGGTGAAGGTCGAATTTATCCCCACCGCCTGGTCGGGAATCATCCCGGCCCTGCTCACCGGCAAATTCGATGTTATCATCGGCGGCATGGGCATCACCCCGCAGCGGGCCCTCCAGGTCAACTTTTCCGAGCCCTATGATCATTCGGGGATGGGCATCGTCGCCCATAAAAAACTCGCCGCCGGGTTCACTTCTCTTGCCAGCTTCAACAAACCCGATGTCCAGATCGCGGTAAAGCTCGGCACCACCGCCGCCGCCGCCGCCAAAAAATTTCTGCCGCTGGCGACACTCCGGATGTTCGATGCCGAACCCCAGGCTTATCAGGAGCTGCGCAACGGCAAGGTCCATGCGGTAATCGGCTTGGCGCCACGGCCCGCCTACGAGGCGGTCGACTACAGCGACACCCTGTTTCTGCCGGTCAAGGGAACCTTTACCAAGGAGCCAATCGGTTTCGCGATGCGCAAAGGTGACCCGGACACCCTGGCATTCTTCAATAGCTGGATCACCGTGGTTGCCCTCGAAGGTTGGCTGGAAGAGCGTCACGGCTACTGGTTCGACAACAAGGACTGGGCCGGCCAGGTAGAATAGTTTGCAATCGAAGAAACCGCCAGTTACCGTCCTCGACACCGTCATCCTCGCCGCTATCCTGGGATTTTTCGCCTTCCTGGCCTATCGGTTGTTCTTTGCCCTCAATTATCAATGGAACTGGGCGATCATTCCAGCCTACCTGGTACGTTTCGACCCTGAGGTGCAGCGCTGGACGGCCAACATCCTGCTGGAGGGCTTCCTGACCACCATAAAAATCAGTATCTGGGCGACGGTGTTCGCCGCCCTGCTCGGCTTTATGGTGGGCTTGAGCCGGCTGTCGCCCCGGCTGCTGCTCCGCCTGGTCGGCCGGACCTATGTCGAAACGATCCGCAACACCCCGCCGCTGGTGCTGGTCTTCATTTTCTACTATTTTGTCAGCGACCAGCTGCTCGCCTTCTTGGGTGTCGAGGAACTGGTCCGGACTGCCTCAGGTGCCACCCGGACCGCAATCGCCCTGCTCTTTGCTGAACCGGGCCTGATCACCCAGTTCCTCTCCGGGGTCCTGACCCTGGCCCTTTTCCAGGGCGCCTATATCGCCGAGATCGTCCGGGCCGGGATCCAGGCGGTCGACACCGGCCAATGGGAGGCCGGCAAGGCCCTCGGCCTCACCAACCGGCAGCTGCTCCGGCAGATAATTCTCCCCCAGGCGATCCGGATCATGCTGCCACCGCTGGCCGGCGAATTCATCAACACCATCAAATGGTCGTCGATCGTCTCGGTCATCTCCATCCAGGAGCTGACCTTCCAGGGTCTGCAGGTGATGGCGTCGACCCAGGCGACCATCGAGGTCTGGCTGACCATTTCGGCAATGTACCTGGCCCTCTGCCTTTCCCTCTCTCTTCTGGTGCGACGGCTGGAAAAGGTCTTTGCCCGTGCCGACGGCTCGGCGCAGGTTGCGCCACAGTTTCCACAATATTAACTCAACGGGAAACCTGTCATGTCATCGCCACCATCACCTTCACCTTTTTCCATCCGCAACATCCGGCTATTCATCGCCCTGCGGGTATTCTTCAACGCCCGTTTCTACTATCCGGTCTTCACCATTCTCTTTCTCGATTACGGCCTGACCATCGAGCAGTTCGCCCTGCTCAACTCGGTCTGGGCGATCACCATCGTCTGCGCCGAGGTGCCGTCCGGCGCCCTGGCCGATATTCTCGGGCGCAAATATCTGCTGGTCGGCACCGCCTTCATCATGGTGGCGGAGATG
>JBBRGP010000102.1:0-8389 GCA_038224105.1 Desulfobulbales bacterium
GGGTGCGCCTCCGGAGGTGCTTATCCCCCTTGTGGGGTGTCAGTACCTTACCCGGCTATTTTACTTCCTCGAAATCGGCGTCGACCACATCATCGTCGTTCTTCTTGGCCTTCGCGCCACCACCGCCGGTGCCACCCGGGCCGCCGCCCGAGTCGGGGTTTTCCTTGGCGGCCTGCTGGTACATCAGCTCCGCCAGCTTATGCGAGGCCTGGGTCAGAGCTTCCACCGCCGCTTTGATGGTCGCGACATCATCGCTGTCTTTGACCTGCTTGACATTGGCGATTTCCTTTTCGACACTGCCTTTGGTGGCCGCATCGACTTTGTCGCCAAGGTCCTTCAGGCTCTTCTCGGTGGCATGGATCATGGCGTCGGCCGAGTTCCGGGTCTCCACCAGTTCCTTGCGGCGTTTGTCTTCTTCGGCATGAAGCTCAGCATCCTTAGTCATCCGTTCGATCTCATCCTTGGTCAGGCCGGATGAGGCGGTAATCCGAATCGACTGTTCCTTGCCGGTCCCCAGATCCTTGGCCGAGACGCTGAGGATGCCGTTGGCATCGAGATCGAAGCTTACCTCGATCTGCGGCACCCCACGCTGAGCGGGCGGGATATCGGCAAGCTCGAAACGGCCGATGGTCTTATTGTCGGCGGCCATTTCCCGCTCACCCTGGATGACATGGATGGAAACAGCCGGTTGATTGTCGGCGGCGGTAGAAAAGATCTGGCTTTTCTTGGTCGGCACCGTGGTATTTTTTTCGATGAGTTTGGTGGTGACACCGCCCAGGGTCTCAATGCCCAGGGAAAGAGGGGTGACGTCGAGGAGGAGCACGTCTTTGACGTCGCCCTGGAGACCGCCGCCCTGAATGGCGGCGCCGATGGCGACCACCTCATCGGGATTGACGCCCTTGTGCGGTTCCTTGCCAAAAATTTCCTTGACCTTCTGCTGCACCAACGGCATGCGGGTCATGCCGCCGACCAGAATGACCTCGTCGATCTGGGAAGCGGCAAGGCCAGCATCTTTCAAGGCGGTCCGGCACGGACCAACGGTACGCTCCACCAGGTCTTCCACCAGGCTCTCGAGCTTGGCCCGGCTGAGTTTTAAGTTGAGATGCTTTGGACCGGAGGCATCGGCGGTGATGAACGGCAGATTGATATCGGTTTCCTTGGTGGTGGAAAGCTCCATTTTGGCCTTCTCCGCCTCTTCCTTCAAGCGTTGCAGAGCCATTTTATCCTTACGCAGATCGATGCCCTGCTCGCGTTTGAACTCATCGGCGAGCCAGTTGACCACCCGCATATCAAAATCTTCTCCACCGAGAAAGGTATCGCCGTTGGTCGATTTTACCTCGAATACTCCGTCGCCGATTTCCAGAATGGAGACATCGAAGGTGCCGCCGCCGAGATCGTAAACGACGATTTTTTCTTCCCCTTTCTTGTCCAGACCGTAGGCGAGCGAGGCGGCGGTGGGCTCATTGATGATCCGCAGGACGTTGAGTCCGGCGATCTTGCCGGCATCCTTGGTGGCCTGACGCTGGGAATCGTTGAAATAGGCCGGGACGGTTACAACCGCATCGGTTACTTCCTCGCCCAGGTACTCCTCGGCGGTCTGCTTCATCTTGGTCAAAACCATCGCCGAAATCTCCGCCGGCCGATAGACCTTGTTGTTGACATCGACCGAGACACTGCCGTGGCTTCCTTCGACTATTTTGAAAGGACTTATCTCGATCGACCGCTTCACCTCCTGATCGGTGAATTTGCGGCCGATGAGGCGCTTGATCGCGTACAGTGTCCGGGTCGGGTTGGTAACCGCCTGCCGTTTCGCGACTTGACCGACCAACCTCTCCTCACTGTCGGTGAAGGCGACAACCGACGGAGTTGTCCGGTTTCCTTCGGCATTGGCAATTACCTTGGGATCGCCACCTTCCATAATCGCGACGCATGAGTTGGTTGTACCCAGGTCAATTCCGATAATCTTACCCATCTTTTCTCTCCTTGAATCTTTCTCAGCGGAATGTTTATCCGTCCAGCATTTCTCAAATTTTATCGATTGCTCTACCCGTGGTACCAGCAATCTCTTGTAAAGTTATCATCTTCCCTTGTTTGTCAAGGGATTCACCCAGCTTTTCCCAGCCGGTTATTGCGGCGATTCAGCCGGTTTATTTCCCGACGAGACCACGACCTTGGCGGCCCTCAGCAACCGGTCTTTATAGGAGTATCCTTTCTCGAATTCAAGGATGACGTGATTGGCCGGCACGGTGTCGCTGGCGTCCATGGTCATCGCCTCCTGATGCAGGGGATCGAAAGGTTTGCCGACGCTGTCCAGCGGCTTCACCTGAAATTTTTCGAGCGTTGCCACCAGGCTCTTTAAGGTCAGCTGGACCCCGGCAAGCAAGGCGGCTAAATTTTTTTCGGCATCCGCGCCGTCGATGACTCCCTGGCCGACGGCTCTCTCGAGGTTGTCGACGACCGGGAGTAATTCCCGAAAGATACCCTCGCCGGCGTACTTCAGGCTGGCCATCCGCTCCCGTTCCACCCGCTTCTTAAAATTCTCATTTTCCGCGGCCATCCTGAGCAGTCGGTCGCGAAGGCCGGCAATCTCCCCCCGGGCATCCTGCAGTGCCTTTGCCGGATCCGGATTCACCTCGGCCGTTTCTTCAGTTGCCTGCTCGGGAGCTTCGGGGGCGTCATCAACTTCCGCCGTAACTTCAGGACCTTTTTCAGGATCCTCATGCAATTTCTCGTCGCTCACCTCTTCCTCCATGTAATATTTCGTTTCTTCATTTCTTTACCGGAGAACGGATGAATGGCGAAGGTAACCGTTCCGGCAATCGCCAATAGTTAACTTGTGCCAACAATAAGTAGCCGATTTTTCATTGTCAAGGCGACCGGATACAATATTCAGGCGCTGTAAAAATACAGCGATTTCAGGGAAAAATGACGGGAGAGGCGCGGTCCGGCAGCCTACCCGCCCTCGTACCGGTTCAGCTTGTTCTGCAGGGTTTTTCTGGTGATGCCCAGCCTTCTTGCCGCCTCGCTCTTGTTGCCGCCGGTGTCCTCCAGGGTCTTGAAGACCAGCTGTTTTTCTGCGGCGAGGAGTGATACCGGTCCGCAATCGTCGGTAGCCGGGCACGGTTTCGAACCCATGGCCGCCTGTTTTTGCAGGGACAGCGGCAGGCTTTTCTCGGTGAGTTCGGTGCCGCGCATGAGAATGATGCCCCGCTCGATGGCATTCTCCAATTCGCGGACGTTGCCCGGCCAGGGATAGCCGGTGAGCAGATCCAGGCACTCGGGGGTAATCCGGTCGAGCACCCGGCGGTTTTTTGCGGCGAAGAGCCGGGCGAAATGGTCGACCAGAGGAGGAATGTCCGCCACCCGGCTGCGCAACGGCGGTACGGTGAGCATCACCACGTTCAGGCGGTAGTAGAGATCCTCTCGGAAGGTGTTGCGGGCCACCTCCTCCTCGAGTTTGCGGTTGGTGGCGGCGATGATCCGGACATCGACTTTGATCGTCTCCTCGCCGCCGACCCGCTGCAGTTCGTGCTCCTGCAGAACCCGCAGCAGCTTGACCTGCATCGCCTGGGAGGTCTCGCCGATCTCGTCGAGAAAGAGGGTGCCGCCGTCGGCCTGGACGAATTTGCCTTCCCGCCGTTTCTCGGCCCCGGTAAAGGCGCCCTTTTCGTGCCCGAAAAGTTCCGATTCGAGCAGACTCTCGGCCAGGGCCGCGCAATTGACCTTGACGAAGGGGTGGCTCCGGCGGTCGCTGTTATAGTGGAGGGCCTCGGCGACCAGTTCCTTGCCGGTCCCCGATTCGCCATAGATCAAAACCGTCGCCTCGGTCGGAGCGACATAGCCGATCATCTCCAGGAGTTCGAGCATCGGCGCCGAGGTCCCGATGATCGCGGTTTCCAGGGCCTGGGGTTCCGCCGCCAGCTGCTGCTTTCTACTCACTACCTGGTGATGATCGACCGCCCGCAGCAGGGCGAGATGCAGCCGGTCGAAATCGAGCGGCTTGGTAAGGTAATCGTGCGCTCCCTGCTGAATCGCCTCGACCGCATCGTCGACCGAGGAATAGGCGGTCATGATGATCACCGGCAGGGCCGGCTGGATGGCCTGGATCCGGGTGAAGGCCTCGCGGCCGTCCATCTTGGCCATGCGGACATCCATCAACACCGCATCATACCGGTGCTTTGTGACGGTGGCCACCGCCGTCGTGCCGTCGTCCGCCTCGACACAGCGCCATCCCCACTCCTTGATCATGGAACAGAGCATGAAACGGTGCACCTGATCGTCATCGACCACCAGAACCGTTACCGGCTCCTTTTTTCCGTTCGCCATCATCAAAGCTTCTTGGCCAGCCAGGCGATATTTTCGCCCAGGGTTTTCATGGTCGCGATTCCTTCCTCGTCCCCAGCCGCCTCGCCCTTCTCCCGGCCTCGGCCGATATTCCAGTAGGTGGAGCCGACAACAATGATATCCGCCTCGGCCATTTTGGCGATATAGTCGTTGACCTTATCCTTTTCTACAACGCAGCGCCGGTCCTTGTTTTTGATGCAGCCGAAACAGGCCTTGCAGCCGGCGATCTCCTGGCCGGCCAGTTCCACGAGTTCCGTGGCTATGCCGTCTGCCGCGAGACCCTCGAGGACGGTATTGAGCAATAAGGCGGTATTGCCGCTTTTCCGGGCGCTGTCGCAAAAGGCTACTGCTTTCATCGATGCCTCCAAAAGAGTTGGGAATATTCAAGCACTCCCGACAAAGTTTCTTTAAGTTACCAATATATGTTAGCGTCTTGCCGGAAATGCAAGGCAAAAACTTGGGATTTACCGGGAACAGGGTGTATCATAGCCCCGGACACCGGCCGTTTTGATGATTCCACCAACCATCCAGGATGCGGAGATATCCATGCACTCGCTTTCCATAATTGCCGTAGGCGGCACCATTGACAAAGTCTATTTCGATGCGAAAAGCGTCTATGAGGTGGGTCCCCCGAATATCGAAAAGGTCCTGGCGGAGTTGAACCTGTCGATCAGCTACCGGGTCACTTCGCTGATGCGAAAAGACAGTCTCGATCTGACCGACGCCGACCGGACCCTGATCGCCGCCGCTGTGGCCAACGATCCCTGTCTGAAAATCCTGATCACCCACGGCACCGATACCATGGTGGAGACCGCCAAGGCGCTCCGCATCATTGCCGGCAAGACCATCGTGCTGACCGGTGCCCTGGAACCGGCTCTGTTTAAGACCAGCGATGCGGTCTTCAATATCGGCTGCGCCCTTGGTGCAGTGCAGGTTCTCCCGCCGGGGGTCTACATCGCCATGAACGGCCGGATCTTTGCCGGCGATAAAGTCAGAAAAAACCTGGAGCGCAACCGCTTTGAGGAACTGAAACCGGGCGATGCCTGAGAGGAATCTGTCGGGCGAATCGAAGGGGCGTATCCGGGGCGATCCACGGCTATTTTTCAAAGGAATAGAGGAGATCGGCACCGGTCGAAAGGGAGGAACTCCTGGTCTCGACGGCAAAACCCCGGTCGAGATCGTACCGCACCCGAAACTGGCCGAGCTGGCTGAACATGTTCATGTCATAGCCGATATACAGATCCTTGGTGACTCGCTTGCCGACGACCACCGAGACATTCTCCTTCTTGCTGCTGCCCTCGAGATGCATGTCATCGAGTTGGAGGATACTGCCGATCCCATCAAAGATAACGGTGCTGCCCTTCAGGCCGAGGGTCGCCGCCGCCGCCTTGAGAAGACCGTCCTCCTCCTGACTGGAAAAGGCCAGCGAGTGGCCGACGATCATCTGCGAAAGGATCTCGGTGTCCTCCATATAGGGATCGGAAAAGAGCTGATACCGGAGATCCTGGGCCAGGCCGCTGATGTCGACGCCGACCGTATAGCCCCGGACTTTCGCTTCTTCATCACTGAATTTTTTCTGGGCCCGGACATCGACCCCGGGATTGTCGATGGGGCCGCCGGTGAACAGCACCCGGCCGCGCTCGATTTCGAGGGTACGGCCGTAGATGGTATAGACACCGTCGATCAAGTCCAGTTCCCCCGTCCCGGTGAGAAATTCGTCCGGGGTGGTCTTCACCCGGAGTTGCCCGGCCAGCCTGCCGGTCAGGCCGTGACCGTCGATCCGCACCTCTTCCCCCAGCCGGACATCGAGATCCAGGGAGAAGGGCCAGCTGTCTTCCTTCACTTCCTGCCGGCCGTTGACGACAATGACATCCGGCGAGGCCTTGATCGCATCGCTCATTTCCTCGGGGGTGATCAGACCGTAGGGAACCTCGACCAAACCTTTGATCACCCCCCGGTTTTCAGCGAACTGCAGCTGGACATCGGGGCTGACCCGGAAGGCGTATTCCGGCAGGTTGACCAGGAGAAAATCGCGACCGCGGAGGCGGAGATCACCCTCCACTCCCTCGCCGCCATAGCGGAGACGGCCTTCGGCGGTCATCTCGCCCGGCCCCGAGGTCGCCCGGCCGACGACTTTTGCCCCCTCTTCCCCGGCGACGATCGACAGTGTGACATGCTCCAGGGTGATGCCCTGGTACGGCAGGGCAATGCCGCCGCCGTCGATCCGACTTTCACCGAACAGCTCCGGTCGGCCGACCGTGCCACCGAGAGTGAGGGTACTGTTCACCCGGCCGGTCGGATCGATGCCGTAGCCGGCCAGGGAGGAAAGCGGGGCAAGGTCGAAGTCCTCGAGTTTGAGGCTTCCCGACAGCGGCAGCAACCGCAGGGGTGCGGAAAATTCGCCTGCGTCCTGGACGGCGGCGGTCAGATCCAGACGGCTGCCGTTGTTGATCCTGGTGGTAATGTTGGTCCGTGCCTGGGAGTCGGCGAGATGAAAGGTCAGCAGGGTACCAAGGCAATGGATGGCGTTCAGCTCTTCGTCTGCTCCCCCCAAAGCAAAATCGATCTCCGGCGCCCTGACCTCGGCACTTGCCGTCTCCAGGCGATGGCCGTCTCCGCTGACGGCAAACTCGCCGGCCATCACTCCGCCGATCGGAATGTCCAGGAGTTTCAGGCGGTTCAGCCAGTCCAGAGGAACCGCCGTAAAATCGCCTTTAACCTTCCAGCCGAGCTCTTCCGCCAGCCGCGCATATCCGCCCAGACAAATCGATGCCGCACCGTCGGCAAGACAAAAATCTTCAAGGACCAGGCCGTCGCGATCAGCGGAAAAAGCGGCCTTGTCCTGCTGCTGCCAGGAGCCGTAGGACGAAGAGGAGAGCGTAAGATCGGCAAGTTCGCCGGTCCACTCCTCGCCCCGGACCGCCCTCACCCGCAGCCGCAGGTTGCCGGGCGGTCCGGCGGCTTTGACGATTGCCTCCTGCTCCTCCCCGCTCCCTGAGAAGTCGATCTGCCCCTGGTCTAAGAAAACTCCGGCGACGGTCATTTTTTCGCCGCGGAGAAAGCCGTTCACTATCCCGTCCCGCCGCAGTTCGGCATGGATTTTCGCCTCCAGGCGCGCAAAGGCGTTGGAGCCAAACCCGATCCCGGTACCGTTCAGGTCGGCGTCAAGCAGCGGTAAAGCCTGGCTGCCGGCCAGCCGGCCATGCAGTCGCACCGCACCGCTGACCTCCGGCCAGAGTGTCGCGACATCCGGGGAGGAAAAGGTGAAGTCGAGGGCGAAACCTTCTCCCGCCTGGCCTTCGACCACCAGTTCCGAACCACCGCTCCGCAGACTGAGCCCGGTGGTCCGGATGGTTTCGTCAAAGACGCTGATCTCGCCGCTGCCGGCCAGATCGTTGCCGCGCAAGGTCCCGGAGATATCGCTTATTTTTAAAAACCCCTGGACACCGCCCGGGCCCAGGTGGCCCTCACCGGCCAGATTGCCGTTCACCCTCCCCGGAAATTCCGGATTGAGCCCGGAGGGGTCGAAATTATCGAGCCGAATCTCCCCGGACCAGCTCAGCCGGTCCGCCCAGGAGATCATCCCCTTGGCAATCCGGGCAACCCCCTCCACCTCGCCACTCCGGACAACGAGACCGTTGGTCCGCAGGTCATTTTCAGTGACGGCGAGAGTCCCCGACGCGGAGATCGGCTGTTCCCACATTCTACCGTCGAGATTGAAAATCTCGAAGGAAACATCGACGCCGAAGTCATCCCGGACCTTGCCGACGCTGGTAAAATCGGCGCTGACCATGCCCGACAGCTTTTCGGTGAAGGCCGAAGGATCAAAGTTTTTAAAGTGGAAGAGGCCGTGCCAGTCAAAGATGTTTTTCCAGGAGATCATGGCGTTTTCGGCGACGGCGTAACCGTTGCCGCGGTCGATCCGCAGCGCTTCGAAATCGATGCCCCACAATCCGCCGACAATAGTGCTCTGCAATCGCATTTGGTCAAGGGTGCTCCAGGTTCCCTCGGCCTGCACCAGGCCGCGATAGCCGTCGGTGTTGCC
>JBBRGP010000103.1:0-8323 GCA_038224105.1 Desulfobulbales bacterium
GGCCATCCTGTTGATGCTTCTCTCCGCGTTTGAAAAAACTCGGCTGGAGACCGCTTCCTTCGTGAGCATGGGTTTTTTTGCCCTGGCGTTTTTTGTCCAGTTGTTCGTCGGCTGCGGCCCGGCGACCGCGCTCTTTGCCGGTGTCTTCAACGGCGCGCTGGTAGCAAGCAGCTTCACCATGGCGGCGGGCCTGGTCATCCTTGCCTGCGGCTTTTTTACGACGATGAGCACGCACACCTACTTCAAGATCAATCCATTCAGCACCTTGGAGTTTTATTCTATCCTGATGTTTGGCGTCTGCGGCATGCTGCTCCTGACTCTGTCCCAGGAACTTATAACCGCCTTCATAGCCCTCGAGATCATGTCCCTGGCCGTTTACATTCTCGTCGGTTATGACCGAGCCAACATTAAAAGTACTGAAGCCGTTCTTAAGTACCTCATGCTCGGTGCCTTCGCCGGAGCCTTTTTCACCATGGGCACCGCCCTTATTTATGGGGGAGTGAAGAGCACAAAATTTATTGAAATAGGGGCGTACTGCGCCACCCATTCAGCCACGACCCCCCTGTTGCTCGGCGGAGTCTTCTTCATCTTTGTGGCGCTGCTCTTCAAGGCGGCCGCCTTTCCGTTTCATGCCTGGGTGGTCGATGTCTATGAAGGTGCCTCCGCCCCGGTCACCGGCTTCATGGCAACCGCCCTGAAAACCGCGGTCTTTACGGTCTTTGCCAACTTTCTTGCCCAGAACAGCGGACTGCACAGCGGCTGGATTACCTTCCTGTTCTACGTCTCGATACTCACCATGTTTGGCGGCAACCTGATCGCCATTGGCCAGAGCAACCTGAAAAGGATGCTGGCCGCTTCAGGAATCGTTCATTCCGGTTACCTGCTCATTGCCCTGGTGGCGATCAGCACCGACCAATTCACCGGCAGCGTTATCGCTTACTATCTGGCGGCCTACGCCGCCGGAACCCTGGGGATGTTTGCCGCCCTATCGTATCTCGGCGGTGAAGGAGAAAAGCGCTGCTCCTTTGATGATTTCAAAGGCCTGGCCAAGGTCCGGCCCTACTCGGCGGCGGCGATCACCGTTTTTCTCCTGTCCATGGCCGGCATTCCTCCTACCGCCGGCTTCATGGGCAAATTTTACATCATCACCAGTGCAATATCCGCTGGCCAGATGCTTCTTGCCGTGCTCGGCATCATCAGCAGCATCCTGTCGATGTGGTATTACCTGCGCTTGATAATTAATATGTATTTTCATGATGCCGAGGAGAGCTTTGAGACGAGAGGATCAGCTTTTGCCACCGCCTGCACCTTCATCCTGGTGTTCTTCGTGTTCGCCATAGGTGTTTATCCTATCGTTATTTGACGTATGTCGGTCCAAAAAAGAACAGCAAAGTATCGGCAGCGCGCGATTGTCAACGCCGATACATTCCAAACCGGGAGCTCATAATATGAAAGTAAAAGATATTCTCGCAGTAAAAGGCAATCGGGTCGTCACCATCGACAAAACCACCACGGTTCTCGACGCCATGTCGATTTTTTCGGCAAATCGGGTCGGCTCCCTGCTGATAGTCGATAAAGATGGAGGAATTCTCGGCATTATCGGCGCCCGTGATGTCTTGATGGCGGTCATCAATCATCTCGATAAAATCAAGTCCATGACCGTTGACGAGATCATGACCACCAATCTCATCGTCGGCACCGAAGACGACCATGTCGACTATATTCTGGCAATCATGACCGAGAACAGAATCCGCCACATCCCGGTTATGCAAGGCAAGGAATTGCTGGGATTGGTTTCTATCGGCGACGTAGTCAAAGCGCTGCTCAAGGAAAAGGACGTGGAAAACAGATATCTCAAGGATTATATCGCAGATAAATACCCGGCCTGAACCGGCATTCCAATCCGGGACACGCCGCTCCGTTTTTCTTGCTGCCGCGGCAGGACTTCTCTCGAATCACACCAAGGCATTCGCTGGTTTATGGCCGGTGAGTGCCTTTTTTTCTGATCACCCGCGGCTCCCCTTTTCCTTGATCCTTATTTGTCGCCGGAGAGCTCTGAAGCCGTCCGCATCTCCAGTTTTTGACTTGACACGGTCAGACTACCTTATATACTCGCAGTCATTCATGCTCGTGATGAGCAGACCACGCCTAGCGGCCAATCGGCCGAAGGTTCAGCCTTTGGCTCATCGTCTAACTGCCTGGAAACTCAAACCAGTTTTTTTGTATTATCATCAACATCCACCCAACCAAGATCTTCCCACGACCTCGTATGAACGACTTGACCATTGTCATCCCTGCTTATAACGAAGAACAGGCTCTGACGTTTTTTTTACCGGAACTGCTCAATTACTGCCGAACAACCGGATGCAAACTGATCGTTGTCAACGACGGCTCCCGCGACCATACCAAAGAACTGCTGACACGGCATGCCGATCCGTCTTTTTTCACCCCCATCCATCACAAGGTCAATCGGGGTTATGGCGGGGCCATCAAGACCGGCATAAAGGCCACGAAAACTCCCTATGTGATAACCATTGACGCCGATGGCCAACACCGGCTGGAAGATGTGACCGGACTGTATCAGACCTTCCGCGCCAATGACGCCGACATGGTCATCGGCAGCCGGAAGAAGCATAAAGAGAGTCTCTACAGAAAAACCGGTAAGGCTTTGATTCGGCGTATGGCTTCCCTGCTCATGCCCATTCATATCCGGGATCTCAACTCGGGAATGAAGATGTATCAAACCGACCTGGTCAGACAGTATATGCAACTCTGTCCTGACAACATGGCTCTCAGCGATATCATCACCTTGATCTTTATCAACCAGCGCCACCTAGTGCTCGAACACCCGATCACCGTCGATCCCCGCACCACTGGTGAATCGACGATCAGCATCAAAACGGCCTTTGATACGGTCCTGGAGATCCTGCATGTCGCGACGATGTTTGACCCAATGCGTCTTTTTTTCCCGCCGGCGCTCTTTTTCCTGCTGTTCAGTGCGGTTTGGGGAATCCCCATTTTGCTGAGGGGCGAAGGAGTGTCGGTTGGCACCCTGTTTCTCTTTGTCACCGGCCTGATTTTCTTCTTCCTGGGCTTGATTGCCGAACAACTGGCTCTCATCAGAAAGAACCTCAGTCTGTCACTCCCTAACCCCGATAAACGGGATTCTTTATGATACCGGCCCGGAGTTGGTTGACATACTCCTTGTAGGTCTGAAAGGGAAATGACTGGTGCAAATTATCCAGTCGGTTGAGCACTTTGGCCCGGCCAATATACATCAGCAGGTTCAAATATTTTTTCTCCCCGAGATCCGGATGCATGAATCTTTCCTGCCTGGTATCGATATCGTAGGGATGAAAATAGGTGACCACCGGTCGGCCGTTGCCAAGACTTCGACGGATCGCCCATCTGGTGAGGATAAAAGGCAGGACCCGGAAGTAGACACCGCCGGCGATGGGCACCGGCAGGCCGGGAATGGTGTGCAGGGTAACCGGTAACTCCCAGACCCCGCCGCCCATCCGGCGGGCCGCTTTGCCGAATTCAGGCCAACCATAGAGCGGGTTGCTGGCCGGCAACACCGAGCTCGAATAGGTGAAGCCAAGATCCGCCAACACCTCATGTGCCCAGGCGGTTCGTGCCGTCAGAGAAAAGGTCGGGGCCCGGAAACCCTCTATCACCTGCACCCCGGCATTTTCAAGGACCGCCATGTTGCGCTGAAGATCGACCCGAAACTCCCGCGGCGAGAGTTTATCGAGTTGGAGGTGGATATCGCCGTGGCAGGCCACTTCATGACCGGCCGCAACAATTTCCCCGATCAGCTGGGGATACCGCCGAGCCACCTCGCCGACGACAAAAAAGGTCGCTCTGACCCCCCACTCTTTGAAATGGGCGAGGTACTGTCGAGTATTGTCGGGCACCGCCTCCCGGTAGCCGGCACCGTTCTTGACCCAGTCGCGAACATCCTCCAGGTCGACACTGAGAAGCAAAGAACTCACTGGGTTATTTCCTCCGGCTTACATCTAACACCCCACACGGTGGGTATAACTACTAAAATTAAAAGTAGAAAGTTGCCCCCACCCCTTAGGTGGGAATCGCAACCTCGGCAAGATCCGGTTCGCCGCGATCGGCAAGGTGGCGGAAGCGGTCGCGGGCCTCAGCCGAACCGATAATCGCCACCAGATCGCTGTTCTGAAACCGAAAGCCGGCATCGGGATTCGGCACCAGCTGTCGGTCGCGAATAATCCCGACCACCGAGGCCCCGGTCGTTTTACGGATCTCCGCCTCGCCGATGCTCCGGTCTATCAGGCCGTTCCCCGGTTCCAGCCGCACCCATTGCAGGTCGAAGTACTGCTCCGCCGCCCGCATCTGCCCCAAGGTTCGATACTCTTTACTTTCCGTCAGGTGCGGGGCCAGGAGCTGTTGGCGCATCGCCTCCGTCTGCCGCTCGATCTCCGGCGCGGGAATGCGGAGATGGAGAAGCGCCTGTCTGGTCATCTCCAGGCCCGCTTCAAACTCGGGGTAGACTAGGTCGGTGACCTGCAGGTCCTCGAAGACATCGAAAAAATCGGGATCGGCAAGGCGCGCCACCACCGCGATTCGGCCGTTGACCTTGCGGGCATTCTTGATGATCGCACTGGCCACGACAACGCCGGGGGTGGTGACCACTAGAAGCGAGGCCTTGTCCATGGCCAGGGCCTCCTGGACCACCTCATGGCTGCCGTCGCCATATACCACCGGGTACCCGGCCGCCCGGGCCTGTTCGACCCGGTGCTGATCGAGCTCGACCAGGACAAACACAGTGCCGAGCCGGTCGAGGACCGAGGCGACCTGGAAACCGATCCGCCCGCCGCCGGCGATGACCACGTGGTCGCGCAGGGCCTCCTCGGGAAAATTGATCGATTCCAAGGGTTCGTGTCGAAACCATCTCTTTTTCAGGGCATAGAGACGAGCGGTCTGGGCGGAAACCATAGGGGTCAGAACCATGGTCAGCACCGCCGTCGTCAGGACGAGATTATAGAACTCCCTGCTGATCGACTGGGAATCGACGCCAACCCGGGCGAGGACAAAGGAGAATTCGCCGATCTGAAACAACCCGAGACCGACCGCCAGAGGAACGATATTGCCGTAACGGAAGATTCTTGCCAGTGCCGCGAAGATGAGGCCCTTGCCGACACTGACCAGCACCACCAGGAGCAGCACCTGCCCCAGGTTATTCAGGAGATAAAGGGGATCGAGGAGCATGCCCACCGAGGCAAAAAACAATAGTCCGAACAGATCGCGCAGGGGAATGATGTCACTCAGGGCCTGGTGGCCATAGTCTGATTCGTTGAGAACCATGCCGGCGACAAAGGCGCCGAAGGCAAAACTCAGTCCCACCAGGTAGGTGGCATAGCCCACTCCGAGACCGATGGCGGTGATGGCGAGCAGGAACAGCTCGCGGGAACCCAGCCTGGCAACGTGCCGGAGCAGGACCGGCAGCAGTTTGGTGCCCAGGAGGAGCATGGCTCCCAGAAAGAGGATCGCCTTGCCCCCGGCGACCCCGAGCGTCCCAAGCCCCGCCGCCGGATCGTTGAGCTTGGGCAGGATGATCATCATCGGCACCACCGCCAGATCCTGGACGATCAGCATGCCGATCATGACCTTGCTCGACAGGGTGCCGAGCCAGCCCTGGTTCATCAGGGTTTTAAGGATGACCATGGTCGAGGAGAGACTGATCAAGGCCCCGAACCATAGCGAGATCCGCCAGTCCCAGCCCAGCGACCAGCCGATTGCCCAGCCCAGACCGATGGTAAGAACAATCTGGATCGAAGTACCGATCAGGGCGATATGTTTGACCGGTTTCAGGTCCTTATGCGAGAACTCCAGCCCCAGGGCAAAGAGCAGGAGCGCCACCCCGATTTCGGCGAGCAGTTCGATGTCATGGGAGTCGGCGACCGTCACCCCGCCGGTATACGGCCCGAGAATAACGCCGGCGAGGATATAGCCGATGATCAGCGGCTGGCGGAGTCGCTGCATCAGCAGACCGCAGCAAAACGCGGTAACGACGAGGATTATGATGTCGGCGGCAATGCCCATAAACTATCCATTCACCGTTCCAATGACGGCACAATTACCTGGTCCGGCTACCTGCCCGGCGCGCTCGCCGTGCAGTCTTGCCCTGGAACTTCTCCCCCCGGCGTCCCTAAGGGGAATGTAAGCATCCTACCTTGTTCATATTGCTTCGACAATAAAAAGAAGGACTGCCATTGGCGGCCCTTCCTTTTTCCCCGCTGAATCCCTCTTCTTCAGGGCGTCATACTTTGATCAACTGCACCATGGTGTCATAGAACGACACGCTGCCGCCCACCTTGCTTCGGGATTGGTAGCCGATATCACCTTGACCAGGTCACCGGTCTTCACCCCTATTTTCTTGGCGTCGCTGGTATGGATGATGATCCCGTTTTCCGGCATCAAGTCGGTCAGATACGGCATGGTGATCTTCCTCGACTTGGTGTGCCGAACAGCGCGCTGGGTGATGAGATGAAGGGGATAGCCCTTGGCCAGGTCCTGAGTGTCCTTGCCCATGGTGTCGGCGATCGGCACGAACCGGGCCAGGCCGTGGAAGGACTTGCCGGTGAAGGCATCCTTGCAGCCGGCGGAAGTAGATGAGCAGGAACAGAAAACCAAGGGCAAAAAGCGACCGCGGCACGATCTGGACCAGCATCGCCCGAATCTCCTTTTCGACCCCGGCAAGGGACAGGGAAAACAGCAGGATTCCCCAGTGCTTGCCTTCGATGGCAAGGGGGGCGGCAAACTCCAGGGCGTCGTGGCCGGTGGCCGGGTCGGTGGTACGCTCCGTCATAATCGTCTCGGAGTTCCGGGCCGCCTCGAGCAACGGACCGCTGTAACGCTTGCCGAATTCGCCGAAATCGCTGTGGGAGATGACCTGTAAAACCCCATCTTGCCCCCTCGCCGATGAACATGACTATGACGAAACTCCTGTTTTTGCACGTATGATCCATGCCAGTGGATGAGGCAATTATACTCGGAATGTGCCCTTTTACCCAGAAAGGATGTAGAATTTGTGCCATGATCCCGAGGGGAAACCATCGATTGTGCAGAAATTATTACAAATTTCAGCGGACATGGCTGACCTGTTCCGAGATAATCTCCGGATCAGGCAAGCCGGAGAAAAGACGGTTCCAGGCAACCGGCGAGCGGCCGGAGGTCAGCACCCATACCCAGCTGGAAATGAAAAGTGCATGTATTTTGCGAGAGCCTGGTGTATATTGTCTGGTGCAGGAGTTTTAATACCTTAGAAATTCTTTTCTTGTTTTTGAAAAAAATTTCTAAGGTATTTATACCCCCTTGTAGAGCATACAAGCGCCGGAATCGCCGGTTCCACCCGATATTCATGACCGAACTTCCAAAAATTATCAACAAACGTAATTTATATCTGCGACTCCGGCCGGTATTACGCTGGGTTCTCAAACTGCGCAGTTCCCCCCGGGCCATCGCCGGGGGATTGGGGGTGGGGATGTTCGTCGCCTTTACCCCGACGGTCGGCATCCAGATCATCCTGGCGATTATCGCCGCCACCCTCTGCAACGTCAACCGGCCGGCGGCGATCGTCCCGGTGTGGATCACCAATCCGGTCACCGTTGCTCCCGTCTATACATTCAACTACTGGTTAGGCTCGATGATCTGGCCGGGTCCGCCGCTGGCCGAGGTGGCAAAAGTGTTCAGCGATATCGGCCGCGCTTTGACCCATCTCGACTTCTGGGATCTCAAGGAGCCGGTCGTCGCCATGCTGCAATTGGGCAAAGAGATCCTCATCCCCCTGCTGATCGGGAGCATCGAGGTCGGTGTGGTGCTCGGGGTCCTCACCTACGTAATTTCCCTGAAACTTCTTTACTTCTTTTTCCGTCGCAAGGCCCAGAAACATCTGTTGAATGTCCGGCCGAAACGCTAGCTGGCCGGGGAGACGGTGGTGAGGGGAAATCGCCCGCTTCGACGAAAGTCGAACTTCGGAACGTAGAAGGTTGGCATGGCGAGGAGCGGCGCGGCCGACACCCCGCCAAAATTGACCATGCCCATGGTGACGGCGATCGCATAGCCGACAGCGATTCCCACCAGCACCGGCACGACGGCGAGAAAGCCGCGAAACAGCATGGTCCCGAAGGTCACGACCAGGAGGGCGGTTATCGAGACGAGGATTGCCTTAAGGTCGAAGGAGCCGCTCTTATCCGGCATGATGCCGGCCATGCCGGTAATCACCCCGGCCAGTTCGAGGCCGATCAGCATGACGATCGGGCCCATGGTGGCCGGCGGCAGGACGACCTTC
>JBBRGP010000104.1:0-8296 GCA_038224105.1 Desulfobulbales bacterium
GCCGTCGCGGTCGACCGCGATCATCACCCCGCCGATGCCCTGCTGGATGCAGTCGACACAGGCGCTGCCGAGGCAGGTGGCGAGCAGCCGGTCGGCGGCGGAGGGAGTTCCGCCCCGCTGAAGATGGCCAAGGATGGTCACCCGCGACTCGAGGCCGGTGATTTTTTCCAGTTCCTGGGACAGCCTGAGGGTATTATTGCTGCGGTGGGTGGTGAATTCGAGCAGGTCCTCCTCAATTTTTTTCAGAGTTTTGTTGTCGGCCTTTTCCTTGGCTTCGGCCTTGGCCGCCTTAAGACCGGTGTAACGCTGGTGGTCGGCCACGCCCAGCGCCCCTTCGGCGACGGCGACGATGCTGAAGTTGGTGCCCCGCAGTTTTCTCTTGCGGATGGCGGTGGTAACGGCCTGCAGATCGTAGGGGATTTCCGGAATGAGAATCACATCCGCCCCCCCGGCCATCCCCGCCCCGAGCGCCAGCCAGCCGGCGTTGTGGCCCATGATCTCGACAACGATGATCCGGTGATGGCTGTGGGCGGTGGAGTGCAGCCGGTCGATTGCCTCGGCGGCGATCTCCATGGCGGTATGGAAGCCGAAGGTGACATCGGTCATCGCCACATCGTTGTCGATGGTCTTGGGCAGTGTCAGGATGTTCAACCCCTTCTGGGCCAGACGATAGGCGTTTTTCTGGGTGCCGCCGCCGCCGATGCAGACCAGGGCATCAAGATTATGGCCCCGGTAATTGTCGCAGATGACCTGGGTCATATCCATGACCTCGCTGCCGATCGGCATCTTGTGCGGTTTGTCCCGGCTCGTCCCGAGAATGGTCCCGCCCTTGGTGAGAATCGAGGCAAGGGTTTCCCGTTCCAGGCGCATCGTCCGATTTTCCATGAGCCCGCGAAAACCGTCGCGAAAGCCGAGAACATGCATCCCCGACGAGAGTGCTGATTTGCCGATGGCACGAATCGCCGCATTCAAGCCCGGACTGTCTCCCCCTGCCGTTAATATCCCGATATGTTTATTCATTATATTCCCTAACCGACGAGTTTACATTGCCGAACGGTGAATGTTTTCGGGCGCTATTATGCCCCCTTCGAGCGTTTCCTTCAATGTAAAAATGGAGTGCGAGAAGGCCACTGTTTTTATCGCCGTAGAACGGTTCGCCCTGGCGAAAAAACGGGGCGCCGAGGTCTTATCCGGTTTTAGTGGTTTGGCGTGCTGCCAGCGGCAGTTCCACCAAGATTACCGTCCCCGGACCGCCAAGTTCGGGTCTCCGGTCATTCTCCGGCAGATATTTAGCCGGGGCGGGACTCTGGGCGGTGATCTTGCCGCCATGGTCCTTGATGATCCCAAAGGAGACGGAAAGCCCGAGGCCGGTGCCTTTGCCGACCTGCTTGGTGGTGAAGAACGGGTCAAAAATTTTGTCGAGATGCTCCGCCTCGACGCCGTTGCCGGTGTCGGCGATGCTGACGATAAACCGTTGCCGATCGGCACTGACCTCCGAGCGGACGGAGATCATCCCGTCCTGACCAATGGCATCAGCGGCATTGTTGAGCAGATTCAGCCAGACCTGTTTCAGCCGCTCTTTATCGCCGGCCATAGGCGGGATACCCTCGGCGAGAGTCGCGACTATCCTGATCCGGTTGAGGAAGAACATATGCTCGACCAGCCACATCACCTCCCGGATCGATTCGTTGCCGTCGACGGTGTCGCTGACCGAAGATGAGCTCCTGGAAAAACCCAGCAGGTCGGCAACAATCTTGCGGCAGACCTTGGTCTGCTTCTCAATGATTTTCATGCCTTCCAGAATTTCCTCGTCATCGATATCTTCCATCAGCAGCTGACTGTAACCGAGAATCACCCCAAGCGGAGTATTGATTTCATGGGCCACTCCCCCGGCCAGGCGGCCCAAGTCCTCCATTTTCTGGGACTGGACAAGCTGCTCCTGAAATTTCCTGAGCATCGAGATATCCCTCGCGGTCAGAAGAACCCCCATGATACTGCCGTCCTGATCGTGAACGGGTACCTTCACCACATGAAACCAGCGTAGATCTCCGGTCCGCTTCAGGCTGATCTCTTTGGCGAGGGGGCGGCCGGTGAGAAGTATCTGTTTGCCTTCGTGGAAATTCAGTTCCGCCTGCTCCTCGGGAAAGATGTCAAAATCGCTCCTGCCGACCACCTCCTCCTCCCGGAGGTTGAAATAGTCGCAGAAGGCCTTGCCGGCGAAGGTATAGGTCAGACCTTTGTCCTGGAGGGTGACGAAGTCCGGCGTTACGTTCATGATGGTCTTTAACAGCCCCTGTTGCCTGGCAATGGTTTTTTCCCGCTCGGTAAGCTCTTCGATATTTCTTTTAACGGTCATCGCCATCGCATCGAAGGCCTCAGCAAGATCCTGGAGTTCATCGCCGAAATTGTGTTTGTAGACCGGGCAATGCCGGCAGTTCTCCGGCGTAAAGGGATACTCCTTGCCACGGCAGTTCGGGCAGAGGGTGCCGGCCAGATGCCAGCAACGCCGCCGGACATCGCCGAAGGCCGGGCACTCCTTCATGTTGCAGGCCATGATTTCCCAGCAATATTTGTCCAGCGAAAATCCGGCCTGGACATCGAGGTTGCCCCTGACGATTTCCTCCACCGATTTCCGGAGCCGATCAAGGCGGAAGGTCACGGTCCGGGAAAACCAGAGGGCGACAATAATGCCCAGCCCGACCACCCCCATGGTGCTGAAAAGACTGGTCAGTCTCTGGCGATAAATCTGGGCATCCATGTCACGCCTCGACAAGCCCAACCTTACCGTGCCGAGATTGCTGTCGCCCAGGACAATCCTGGCATTGAAGTCATACACCAGCCCTTGCTCGGTGGTTAAAAGCATCGGCTGCTGTTTACCGCCGTCGACATTGACCCGCAGCAGCTCGGTGGGAAAGCCGCCGGTAAAGGTGTGGGAGAGGATATTATCGCTGGCATCGGTCAGAAAGACATAGATGACGTCGCCGTACTGCCTGTGGACCGTGTCGATGAAGTTTTTCATCTGCAGAAAATCGACGGCCAGCATCGGTTCGGCCAGACGAATGGCCAGACCCGAGGTTAAAGCCATGCCTCTCTTTTTGCCCTCCTCCAGCAATGCCGTAGATGACATCCTGGACAGGAGAAGACCGATGCCCAGGCCGCAGAAAATCAGCATGAAGGTGACGCCCAGGGTAATTTTGGTCCCGAACCGCAGACGATGCAGAAATTTTGCCGGATAATCAATCAAGATCGAGCCCCACCTTTGTGCTCAGTTCCCGGATCGGGTCGAAATCCTGGTCGTTGGAGGGAATGAGGCCGATACATTTGGCCGCATCGAGAATCTCCCGGTGGCGGGGATCCCGGGTATAATCGAGGCGCAGCATGGCGGTGCGGATCCGGTCGGCCACCTCCGGAGGCAGCCTGGGACTGTAAGCGTATACCCAGCCCGGGTACCATCTGGAGGTGTCGACAATCTTGATCTGGTCGATATCGATTTTGTCTTTGACCACGTCGAGGGAGCCCTCCCGTATTGACCCGATCTCGTGCAGCCCGGCGTAGACCCCGAGTATGACATTTTCCTGCCTGCCGCCGGCAAATACAACTTCTTTAAAATCCTCCAGCCGCAGGCCGTGATCGACAAAGTGGCCGAGGGGAAACAGATAGCCGCCCGCCGAGGACGGATCGACCGCGACCCACGATTTACCGCGGCAGTCCTTAAGAGACCTGATCGCCTGATTATCCTTGCGGGCAATGATCTGGCCGCGAAACTCGGCTCGCCCGTCATCCTCGATAATTCTGGCCATGGCCTTGGCGCCGTAGCGTTTGGCCAGTTTCACATAGATGAACGGGTTGGAAAAGGAGATGTCGATCTTGCCCTGGCCAAACATTTTAAGATGATTGTCGAAGGTTTCCGGAAACACCTGGCGGATGGCCAGACCGGTCTGGTCGGCAAGATATTCGACCAGCAGGTGATGGCGCTGAAAGGATTCGGTGTGGGCGTATTGCGGCAGATAGGCGTAGGTAATTGCCGGCGACTGCGGCCTGAAAGCGATATCCTCACGCTTATCGAGGGATACCTTGACCGCCTCCTCGCTTTCCCGGCAGGAGCCAAGGGCAAGGGCGAGGAGCAGCAGCCAGAGGGTCAGCAGGGTTTTGGGAAGGGACGCCATGGGTGCCAAGGGAGAGGGTAATGGATTTTAGGAGTCGTCCGCCCGCCTCGACCACACCAAAAAGTCACGCGAGCCGCTCATTGAAACCTGTACAGGCTACTCCTTTCCGCCTGTTTTTGCAATTTTTTGTGTCCTCTCCTGGCCGCAACCAGCGGATGTCCGCTCCTCGGCAAGAAAGCAGATGCAATTTTTCGGCGAGTTGAGCATAATCTGAGATTCAACTGGTTCCCCAAAAGCCTTTCCCTCCACCATGAGTTGCGCATGATCGAAGCCCGGACCGCCCACGGCACCCTTTTTATCGTCCCCACCCCCATCGGCAATCTCGAAGATATCACTCTGCGGGCCCTGCGCACCCTGAAGGAGGTCGATATCATCGCCGCCGAGGACACCCGCCACACCCGCAATCTTCTCAACCACTTCGCCATTACCACCCCGCTGATCAGCTATTACCGGGAAAAAGAGGCCGAACGCAGCGAAGAGATCATCCTCCGCCTGCAGGAAGGCAAAAATGTCGCCCTGGTCAGCGATGCCGGTACCCCGGCCATTTCCGACCCAGGCGCCGTCGTCGTCCGCCAGGCCCACGAGCACGGCCTGACCGTCGTGCCGCTGCCCGGACCGTCGGCGCTGACCACCGCCATGTCCGGCTCGGGAATCATCGCCGCCGGCTTTCTCTTTCTCGGCTTCCTCCCCGCCAAAACCGGCCAGCGCCGCAAAGCCCTCGCCGCTCTTGCCGCCAGCGAATATCCGGTGGTCCTCTACGAATCGCCGCACCGCATCGATGCGCTTTTGGCCGACGCCCTGGAAATTTTGGGCGAGAGGCAGTCTTTCTGGGCAAGAGAACTGACCAAGAGCTTTGAGGATCTCCAGTCAGGCAAGCTGAGTGACCTCTTGGCAAAAAGCAGGGAAGGCAGGAACCGCGGCGAATTTGTCGTGGTTATCTGCCCCGGCAGTAAAGAAGAGGTGAAGGGGCAGACACTTGAGGAACTGATCCTCTGGTACCGCGACAATTCCGAGCTGTCCTTAAAAGACGTCAGCCGGCAGCTCGCCTCCGACCTTGGCATCTCCCGGTCACAGATTTATCAACAGGCGCTGGCGCTTTGGAACAGGTAAGTCTTCGTGATATCCAAGGATCTACACCGTCATGCTGCCAACGGTTGAACAGGCAGCGAAAAAAATCGCGAGGCGGCGCGGGGGGAGCCTGAATGGCTTCCTGTGTCGCTCGGCACGGTTCCTTTTGATCGATCAGCATCAGCAACCGAAGGCGGCGGCAGCGCCTATCCAAACGGGGCGGAGGATTTCATGTAAAGGCCGCGTAATCTCCTTAGGCCCCCCAGGCAACCTACAGTTATAAAAACACGTCCTTGACACTCAAGTGGCAGAAGGAATTTGATGCCGAAAATCGTCCAGAGGGAGATAATTTCTGGTTTAAGTTCATGTATGCTTTTTAAATCATGTGGGATTGCCAACTCTTTCGAGATTCTTCCGTAGTGGTCTGAAGACCTGCCCTTCCGGTCAATGAGGGCTCTGTTTTAAACAGGATTACGATGTCATTTATGACACATTCCCCGGATACCATCGCCCAGGCCTTTCCATTTCTCAAAAAAAACCCGCGCTTGATTCAGGAACAGGCCGCCAGGAATGTCTCGATACGGCTCGAACCTGCGGTGATTTTCGGCAGCAGTGGGAAAGTCATAAAAACCTGTTCTTGACGGAGAGGATTATAGCCAAGTATAGTGAAACCAGCCGCTTGCCTGAAAAACACACAAAAGACTGAGAGAACTGTCGCTTGGCGCGATTGACACCGACCTGAATGGGGTACCATGAGCCTATTTAAAAAAATCCTTTTGTCGTCGATTACCGGACTCGTCATCCTCGCTGCACTTGCCCTGTTCTGGTCTATACACACCTTAAGGGAACAAGGAAAAAAACAGATCGAAACCATCCGCGTCACCTTGATGAATGAAAAAACGGATAAAATCAGAAATCTGGTCGAGGTGGCCTACAAAATTGCCGAAAATGCCCATGGCATGACTGCATTGTCGGAGGCGGAGCGCAAGCAGTTAGCCCTGAATAGCATCAAGGCCATGCGGTACAACACCGACGACTATCTCTGGATCAACGATTCACGGCCCTTCATGGTGATGCATCCAATCAAGCCGGAGCTTGACGGAAAGGACCTCGCCGAATTTAAAGACCCCGAAGGCAAAAAACTGTTTGTGGAATTCGTCAAAACCTGCCGTGAAAAAGGGGAAGGAACGGTCGGCTATTTATGGCCGAAACCGGGGCATGAAAAACCGGTCGAAAAACTTTCCTACGTCAAAAATTTCAAACCCTGGGACTGGATTATCGGAACCGGAATCTACATCGATGATGTCGACCAGTCCCTCCGGCAAAAAGGCGCGGAGATCAGTGCCACCGTGGCCGACGAGAGAAAGACCCTGATCATGATTATCGTGCCGCTCCTGGCACTGACCGTTGCCAGCGCCGCCTTTACCAGCAGGCAGATTACCCGGCGCATCGTCCGGACCAGTGAAATGATCAGGGAAATTGCCCAGGGTGGGGGTGACCTGACCAAACGGCTGGCAGTCAAGAGCAAAGATGAAGTCGGGCAGATGGCCGGATGGTTTGATACCTTTATCTCCAAACTCCACGATATCATCAGAAACATCTCCGAATATTTTGAAACGGTAAGCGCCTCCGCCAACCAGTTGCTGATCATCTCCAGGCAAATGGATGAAGGTGTTCATAACATGGGGGACAAATCGGCGGCCGTTGCCAGAGCTGCCAACGAAATGAGCCAAAACATGAATTCGGTCGCCGCCGCCACCGAACAAGCATCCACCAATGTGAAAATTGTGGCCTCGACCATGGACGACATGAACCTGGCGGTGGCAAATATCGGTAAAAACTCCGACAAGGCCCGAACCATCACCAACCAGGCGGTGACGGAAGCCCGCCGGGCATCGTCAAAAGTTGATGATCTCGGCAAGGCTGCTTCGGAAATCAGTAAAGTAACCCAGGTGATCACCGACATCTCCGATCAAACCAACCTGCTCGCCCTCAATGCCACTATTGAGGCGGCCAGGGCCGGCGACGCCGGCAAGGGTTTTGCTGTTGTCGCCAATGAGATCAAAGAACTGGCGCGCCAGACCGCCCAGGCGACCCAAAACATCAAACAGGAAATCGAGGGAGTTCAAGTCCATATTGGGGAAACGGTGACCGACATCAGCCGCATAGCCGATGTCATCGGGGAAGTGGACGAAATCGTCTCGACCATTACCACGGCGGTGGAGGCACAGACCGCGGCGATGGCGGAGGTGGTCGAGAACCTGCGACAGGCTTCGATCGGCATCGAGGAGGTCAGCCACAATGTCGCCCAGAGCAGCGCCTTCTCCGGCGAAATCGCCTCGGAGGTGGAAGAGGTCAACAACATTGCCGGGACCATTGCCGACAGCAGTGTCAAAGTGAGCGCCAACGCCGGGGATTTGACCCGTCTGGCCGCCGACCTCAAGGTCATGATCGGTGAATTCAAGGTGGAACGGTCGCAGGCGTCGGGGCCAACCCTAACCGGTGACACCTCGGAGATGATCAAATGGGATGCCACTATTCAATTCGGGATAGACACCATCGACCGGCAGCACCATCGTCTGGTCGATCTGATCAACAAACTGCACCATGCCATGCGTAACCGGGCCGGCAAGACCGTGTTGGGATCGATCCTCCAGGAATTGGCCCAGTACACCGTCGAGCACTTTCAGACAGAAGAAAAGCTCATGCTGGAAGCGGGGTATGCAAAATTGAACGAGCATAAACGGGTCCATGAAAAACTCGTCAAGGAGGTGCTCGACTTCCAGCGACAGTTCGAGGCGGGAAGCGCTACCGTAACCCTTGACCTGATGACCTTTTTAAGCGACTGGTTGATCAACCACATCAAAGGTGTCGATCGCCAATATGTGGCCACCCTGAAGAATTAATGGGGGCCGCACACAGATTTATTTTACTAATTGATCCTAGGCAATGGTTATGATACAAGTTTTCTATGCCAAGAAACGCACGCATCATAATCGACGGTTACCCTCATCACATCATTCAGCGAGGCCACAATCGGCAAGTGGTTTTCGCCTCCGATG
>JBBRGP010000105.1:0-8260 GCA_038224105.1 Desulfobulbales bacterium
GGTTATCCACGTAGTGCGCTCGGAGGAGAGGGCGGGGAATGCCCGCAGGCTTTTCCCGGGGTCGCCGGTCTTCTGCTGCGATGTCGAGGATGAGGCGAACGTTATCCGGGTCCGTGATGACATTGCCGGCTTGATCGGGGCCGAACGGGGAGGGAGGATCGACGGCATTGTCCATTCCATAGCTTATGCCAATTATTCCGATGGGATGAAACCGTTTCACCTGACCCGTAAGGACGATTTTCTGCAGGCCGTCAACATCTCCTGTTTTTCCCTGATCAGTATCGCCAACCACTTCAAGGGTCTTCTTGATGCCGATGGTTCGGTGGTCACCATCACCATTTCCACAACCCGGATGGCCGCCGAAAATTACGGCTATATGGCGCCGATCAAGGCGGCTCTCGATTCGTCCCTCTGTTTTCTCGCCAAGAGTTTTGCCGAATTCTCCCGGGTGCGTTTCAACGCAGTCGCCCCCGGACTCCTGAAAACCTCCGCGTCGGCCGGCATTCCAGGGTATATTGACAGCTATCTCTATGCCGAACGGGCAATTCTCAGAAAAAAGGCCCTCACCACCCGGGAGGCCGCCGACACCGCCGCCTTTCTCCTTTCGAGCCGGGCCTCGGGGATAAACTGCCAGACTATCGTCGTCGACGCCGGTATGGCCGTCAATTATTTTGACAGGGAAATTGTCACCAAAACCGTCGGGTAATCCTGGCTTATCCCCCGCCAGGAGGGACTGAAAAGGAGTACCCCCTTCTGGGGTGTCATACCTCATAGACGGCGTATTCAGTCTTCTCCCCAAGGAGACCATCGATGTCGTTCTGGATAGTGATGCGGTCATGGTTGTTGACCCAGGCATTCCAGTCCTCAAGCGACCGCCAGGTACTGACCACCATGCATTCATCATGCCGGTCGACCCTTCTCAGGGTCTCTCCGTAGATATACCCGGCTTGATTCATGGTAAGGCTACGAAGTTTTTTCAGGAGAGTGTTGAGGTTGAGCACATTTTCCGGTGCAACTTTTCTCTTGATTAAAATTTTGACGGCCATAGATATCTCCTTTCTTTGTGCTCCTGGTTCAGGTCCAGTTGACAAGCTATTGAAAATAGCCAAAAAATTCGAAAATCATGACACACGGCAGGGTCTTGCTACAAGTAATTATAGTATACATAAATATTATTGTAAAGACGGTCGGGCGAAAGGTGATGGCGGGTGAATATCTGTATAAAACTGACCTGGTAAGCCACCGTCGCGGATGCCCGCACCGCCCGCCCGTCACCTTCCCGCCTGTCAGTCATTCGCCGGCCGCCGTTGCGGGTACCTGCCGAGCATCTCCGCGGTTTCGACCAGGCGGATAAATTCGGCGCGATATCCTTCAGGATCCTTGCCTCGACCATTTTTGGCCAGTCCCAGCAGCAGGGGGTAGGTCAAGGCCGGCGGCGGTTCGGGCTGGCGGAGGAGCAGGCCGAAACCGGCGACGGCGGCGGCAAAGCGAAAATCGTCACTGGTCGATGCCAGAGTCGGTTGCCCGGCCTCGACCGCCTGGCTGAGCAGGACGGAGTCCTTTGCCTGGAGTGGCGTATACCGCAGTTTGACGGTCAGGAGTTCCGCCGAATTTCCCGGCGCCGGGACCACCGCCTGGTATTTGAGGCTGTCCACCCGGGGAATTGCCGGAGAACCGACAGGATACAGTTCGTAGAGAGCGGTGACCGTATGGCCGACCCCGATTTCGCCGGCATCTTTTCGGTCGTCATGAAAGTCTTCGTCGGCAAGATTGCGATTCTCATACCCGATCAAGCGGTAGGCGCCGACCCGGGCGGGGTTGAATTCAACCTGCAATTTGACATCGTTGGCGAGGGTAAACAAGGTGCTGGCCCTTTCTTTCACCAACACCTTCCGGGCCTCGAGCAGGGAATCGATATAGCTGTAATTGCCGTTGCCCTTGTCGGCGAGAATCTCCATGGTATCGTCGCCGTAATTGCCAATGCCGAACCCGAGGATGGTCAGATATACTCCCGATTCCCGCTCCTTGGTCACCAATCGTTCGAGTTCGTCACGGCTGGTGACGCCGACATTGAAATCGCCGTCCGAGGCGAGAATGATCCGGTTGTTGGCCCCCGGCATGAAGGATTGCCGGGCCAGCTTGTAGGCGGTGGTGATGCCGCTCGAGGCATGGGTCGAACCGCCCGAGGCCAACGCCATGATAGCGGCCTTAATTTCCGCGGATTTATCGCCGGCGGTCGGCGGCAGGACCACCCGGTCGGTACCGGCGTAAACGACGATGGCAATCCGGTCCCGAGCCGACAGCTGATCGACGAGCATGGCCATCGACTGTTGCAGCAGGGGGAGTTTGTTGGGATGATTCATCGAGCCCGAGACGTCGACGAGAAAGACCAGGTTGGCGGGAGGAATTTCTCGTGCTTCAAGGTCTTTAGCCTTGAGACCGATGCGAAGCAGCTGGTTCTCCGGACGCCACGGGCAGGGTCCGAGTTCCGTGGTGATGCCGAGCGGCCCGTTCCGCGGTTCCGGGTAGGCATAGGAAAAATAATTGATCATTTCCTCGATCCGCACCGCGCCGGGCGGGGGAAGGGTACCGCTGGTCAGCAGCCGCCGGACATTGGCGTAGGAAGCGGTATCGACATCGATGGAAAAGGTCGAAAGCGGGTCATTGACGGTAACGATCAGCGGGTTTTCGGCCAGGGCGTTATAGGACTCGCGGGTAAATTGCGAAGGGTAATACGAAGGGTATTGCGGCATGGCGACCACTTTTCTTAACGGGGCGGGCGCCGCGGTCCCGAGGGCGGCGGGGGACGCCGGGAGTCTCGCCGCGTCGGCTCGCGGGGATAGGGGCGCCGTCGACACTTCAAGCGGCATATGCTTCTGTTTCGCGGCCGCCATCTGGTCGGGAAGCCCCGTGGTCTCGGCGAGGGTTGCGGTGGCCGGGCTCTTCCCCTTTTCCCCTTCGCTTATGGGGGAGCTGCCGCAGCCGTAGAGAAAAATCAGGGCGGCAACCAGAACGAGCGTTGGTTGGTGGTATTGTGCTTTCATACGATCTCCTTTTAAGAGGTTAAATGTTTTTACCGATTGTCGATTCGGTACAGCGCTGGTGACGGATGTCTTGGAAATTTGTGTCGGAGAAAAACGATTTTTTGTGGAGAAAGGAGAGGATTACCTTTAAACTGTCAGAGGCGTGCGCTCCCTGAGCAATATATTTATTACCGGCAGAGTTGAGCCTTTCAGAAGCACTGACAAGACCACTCCGCACAGGGTATAATCATACAATGCTGTTGATTTGGTGAGGATAGCGGAAAACGGTAGTGACGGACTGGAAAGAACGAAGCCTTGCTCACTGGGGAAAAATCAATGCCGCGGCGATGCGCCGGTTCGGTCGCGGTCCGTTGGCCGAGGAGGCGGCCCTGGCGGTGATCGATGGCCTGGAAGCCGACGACTGGCAAAGAGTCCGCGCCTTTCAAGGCCGCGCCTCTTTTTCGTCATTCATCATGACCCTGACGGCCAGGCTGCTTGAGGATTTTGCCAGGAAACGCTTCGGCCGGGTCCGGCCGCCGCTGTGGGTGCAAACCTTCGGCGGCATCTGGCCCAAGCTTTTTCAGGCCCTGTGTCTTGAGCGATTGCCGGTGACCGAAGCGGTGGAGGTGGTTCACCAGCGCCAGACCTTGGCGGAAAAGAATGCCATCGAGACCGCCGCCTATCAGTTGCTGGCGAGGATTCCTGACTGCGGCATGGCCCGGGGTCTGGAAGTGGCGTATGAGGAGGAGGAACTGCCGGCGGAAATCCGCGGCGAGGCCGGTCCTGCCAGCTCGGCTGAGACCCGGGAGCGGCGGGAGCTGTTCCAGGCCATCTTTCAACTCGTTCTGAAACAAGAGAATGGCGAGGTCGGCGACGCCGTGCTTGACAAATACCGGGCCTTCCAGATTACTCTAAGCCCTGAGGAAAGGCTGCTTCTGAAACTCTGTTATCAAGATGGGCTGGGCGTCGCCGAGGCCGGAAAGATGCTCGACCTGACCAGGTTTCAGGCCCATGGTCGGATGCGCCGCCTGCTCGAGCGGCTGAAGGCGGAGCTATCGCGAACCGGTTTGGCCGAAGCGCTCCGGCCACTGCTCGCTGAATAACCAAGGGACGGCAAAGAGAACACAACCAAGGCGGGCGTCCGTCAGAGGAAAAAGTGCAGGAGCTCTTTCCGGCCCGTTACCAGTGCAGGTAGATTCCCATGGTTACCGATCCCAATCACGACCGCGACAAAAAAGTCGAAAAGGCTGCGGTGCTTCTGGCCCTGGCCGCCGATCCGGAGGAGGCTGCCGGCCCCTGCCTTATCGCCGAGGAGATGGCGGCGCTGGTTGATGGGCGGACCACGGCTGCGGCGTCGGCAGCGCACCTGGCCCATTTCGGGAGTTGCCGGAAATGTTATGAGGAATGGTTGTTCTTAAAAAAAGAGACCAAACTGGAGATTCGCCGCCGGGTGTATGCTCTACGCCGGATTAAAAAATTCAGCTACATCGGCTCGGCCCTGGCCGTCGCCGCCAGCATCGCGGTCTATCTCAATGTTGGCAACATGGCCGATAAGACCCTGGAGCAGGTGGTTCCTGACACGGCACTGATGGAGAAACACGCGGTGGCCCCGGCACCGCCGAGACAAGCTCTAGAATATAAAGAAAAAGACCAGGGGGCAGGGCCGGTCGCGCGAAATGTTGCTGGATCAACGGCGGCGCCCACCGCCCCGACCATCCTCAAAGAGCAGACCACAGGCCGCCTGGAACCGCTGCCGGCATCTCCGACTGGTACCGAACAGTTCCGGGCCCAGCGGGCCAAGCGGCTCGCCGGACCGGCGCAGTCGGAAGACATGGTGGCAAAGGAGGCCGAATCGGCTCCGACCGAGATAACCGCGGCCCTGGCAGCACCTCCGGGGGCTACGGACATGGCCGGCTGGCTGGTGCAGCTCCGCGAGGCCTGTCGGGCCGACCGGCACGGTGCCGAATTCTGGGCGGAAATGATTGACCGGGGCGAGAGATTGCGGCTTGGCGGCACCACCGCCCCGGCCGAGAAACAACGGCTGAGGATAACGGTGCTCCTGGCCCTGCTGCGGGAGATGCGCGATCCTGTCTTGGAGACCCGGCAGTGCCGGCTGATTCTGGCCGAACTTGCCAAAGATGGGGAAACCCAATAATAACGAAGGCGGACCATGGAGGCCGAGTGCCCCTTACCGTTTACAGCGATTGCCAATGGAGAAAAATGACTCATAATACAATACCGTTACGGGAGAGGATCATTGTCGCTCTGGATGTCGACACGCCTCAGCAGGCTAAAGCCCTGGTGAAAAAATGCGAGTCCCATATCTCCTTCTATAAAGTCGGGCTGCAGCTGTTCATGGCCAGCTGGTTCGAGACGGTCGACTGGCTGGTCGATCGCGGCCACAAGGTCATGCTCGACCTGAAATTTTTCGATATTCCTGAAACCGTCAAGCTGGCGGTGGACCAGGTCAACGGTCGGGGGGTGACCTTTGCCACCGTTCACGGCAATGATCCGATCATCCGGGCGGCGGTGTCGGCCCGGGGCGACCTGCGGCTCCTCGCCGTGACCGTCCTCACCAGTTTTGGCGAAGAGGACATGCGGGCCATGGGGATGACCGGGACGGTCGCCGATCTCGTCTATTTTCGCGCTAAAAGGGCGCTCGAACTGGGCTGTGACGGGGTTGTTTCGTCAGGACTTGAAGCCGAGAAGCTCCGCCGGGACCTTGGCGACAAGCTGCTGATTGTTACCCCGGGCATCCGGCCGGGGCCGAATCTCAGCGATGCCGGCGATGATCAGCAGCGGATTGTCACCGCCGGCAGGGCCATCGCCGGCGGCGCCAACCATGTGGTGGTCGGCCGGCCGATCACCAGGGCCGCCGACCCGATTCAGGTCATCGAGCTGATGCAGAGGGATATTGCAGCCTGGGCAGGGCCGGCAGAGTTTAAGGCGGAGCGGAAATAGAAATTGACACCACCCCCGGTATCTTGTTTGATAGCGTGCACCGCGGGGCTGCAGCGTCGAAGCCATGGACAGGCACCCCGGTCGTTGTTGCAGGTTTGAGGTTTATGCCAGTTGGCAAAGATGGGCAGGATCAACAGCCATGAAAGTCGACGAAGTTCCCCAGGATAAGGGCATGATCGGTGACTACGGTCACGAAGTCTGTTATGCCGTTGGCAGCAACGGCCGGTATACTCTGTCGCCCAGTCTTGGCTGGGAGGCAAAAAATGTCGTCAACGATCAGGCCTGGTCGGTCATCGCCCAGGAAACCGCAAAAATGCACGCTCTGGTGCAAAGCGGGGAACTGAGCCCCATCGCCTATTATCAGGCGAAACACCAGATGGATATCGGTCTTCTCGCCCGCTACGTCGACATGGCCCGGTGGCGGGTGAAAAGACATCGCCGGCCTGAGGTTTTCGACCGCTTGCCCGAGCGCATTCTCAGGCGTTATGCCACGGTCTTTGGCGTGTCGCTGGCCGAACTGAAAACGGTCCCGGCAACCTGTACCCCCGATCTGATCCGCCGGCGCTGATGGACGCTCTGATTCCCTTTCCCCACCGCCAGACGGCGCACTGTGAAAGCGGGGTGACTGCCAATCTCCTCCGCCATCACGACCTTGAATGCTCCGAGGCGCTCGCCTTCGGCATCGGCGAGGGGATTTTTTTCGGCTATCTGCCGTTTATCAGGATCAACCATCTGCCTCTCACCACTTTTCGCTGCAGCGTCGGCACTATCTTCACCAAGGTCAACAGGCGCCTGGGCGTGGCGGTCCGGCGGCACCGGTTCCGCGACCCGGAGAAGGCCATGGCGGCCCTCGACGAAAAGCTCGCCGAGGGCGTGCCGGTCGGCTGCCAGACCGGCGCCTACTGGCTGCCCTACTTCCCGCCGGCCTTTCGCTTTCATTTCAACATGCACAACCTGGTGGTCATCGGCCGTGACAAGGACGATTATCTGATCAGTGACCCGGTCTTCGAAAAGGTTGTCCGCTGCCACAAAGACGATCTGCGGCGGGCCCGGTTCGCCCGGGGCACTCTGGCGCCGCGGGGGGCCATGTATTACCTTGAGGCGGTCCCGCCCAACCCGGATATGGCCGGGGCGGCACGCCAGGGATTGGTCAAGGTCTGCAAGACGATGCTGCGCACCCCGGTGCCCTTTCTCGGGGTCAGGGGAATCGGTTTTCTTGCCGACCGGTTGGAGAAATGGCCGAAAAAATTGGGGGACGATCTGGCCCTCCTGCATCTCGGGCAGTTGATCAGGATGCAGGAAGAGATCGGCACCGGTGGCGGCGGCTTTCGCTTCATGTATGCCGCCTTTCTCCAGGAGGCGGCGGTGCTGCTTGGCCGGGCCCCGCTTTTTCAGCTGTCCGAGCGGATGACTCTGATCGGCGACACCTGGCGCCGGTTTGCGGTCTCCGGGGCGAGGATCTGCAAGGGCCGGGCCAAGGCGGGCGACACCTATGGCGAACTTGCCGAGATCCTGCGGGAATGCGGGCGAACCGAGCGGGGGATCTATACCGATCTCCTCGAGCTGCTCCAGTGAGCCAAAGCATGGAAGGTGGCAAGATGAAGGATGTGAAGGATGACCATCCGCTCCTGCTGGGCAGCGACCTCCAGGTCACCTATGCCGGCTGCGATATCCCGGCCCTGGACGGTATCTCGCTCGCCCTTGGTCGCGGCGAGCTGTGCGGTCTGATCGGGCCGAACGGCGCCGGCAAGACCACCCTGATCTCGGTCTTCACCACCCTGCTCCGTCCCCAGCGCGGATCCCTGCGCATCGCCGGCATCGATGCCCTCGGCCATCCGGCTCGGGTTCGCCGCCGAATCGGTCTCGTGCCGCAGAACCTGGCCCTCTATGACCGTCTGACCGCTCTTGAAAACATCAACTATTTCGGGAGAATGTATGGTCTTGACCAACATTCGCTGCGCGGAAAGGCCAGGCACTACCTGGAGATGTTCGGCCTCTATGACCAGCGGAACCGGCAGGTCGGTGCCTATTCCGGCGGGATGAAACGGCGCATCAACCTGATCGTCGGCATCATCCATGACCCGGAGTTGCTGTTTCTCGATGAGCCGACGGTGGGCATCGACACCCAGTCGCGGCATCTGATCATGGAAAAACTTGCTGACCTAAACCATGCCAGGATGGCGATGATCTATACCTCCCACTACCTCGAGGAGGTTCAGCGGCTGTGCCGGCGGGTGGTCATCATTGACGAGGGACGGATCATCGCCGACGGACCC
>JBBRGP010000106.1:0-8234 GCA_038224105.1 Desulfobulbales bacterium
TTCCTTGTACACCCGGTATAAAGGACCCTGAATCGGACGCCTTCGACAGGGGGCTGCCCCTTTTTCGTTGTGAGTCAGGTTGAAGCAGGGGCAAGGGTGGTGTTTTTCACGCGCGTATCGACCATGTGGCCCCCTGGCAGGCGCCTTGTTTTTATATCCCGCGACCGGGGGTGGACCTGGACAATTATGTCACCACGACCAAAAAAAATCAGAAAGTGTCAGGGGAGGTTCTGCGGTAAGGCCTACAAACCGACTGGCACTCCCCTTGTCGATCTCAGGCAGATTCCCCTCCACCAGGATGAGCTCGAGGCGTTGCGGCTCTGCGACGCCGAGGGCCTGACCCAGGAGGAGGCCGGTCGGAGTATGGGGGTGTCCCGCGGCACCATCCAAAGAATTATTACTATCGCCCGGCAAAAGACCGCCGCGGCGCTGACCGAGGGACACGCGCTGGTGTTTGTCGATCAGCTGGAGAAGGAATAGCTCACCGGATTCTCATCTTGTCTAAGGGAATTTTTCAGATGTTTTCGCGGGTTTTGTCAAAGATGACAGCCGGCCATTTTTCCATGAAATACTTCAACATCCACTCGTTTTGGGCCAGATAGGTAAGAAATCCTTCCGTGTCGCGGGCTAAAGCGCCTTGGTTTTTCCGCTCGAATTCCTCCATGACTTTTTTATCCTCGCAGCGCACCCAGCGTGCTGCCTGATAATCGACCGGTTCGTAGATGGCCTTGACACTGTATTCGTTGTGCAGCCTGGCCATGGTGACCTCAAACTGCAACACTCCCACCGCGCCCATGATATAGTCCGCGCCGATCAGCGGGCGAAAAACCTGGATGGCGCCTTCCTCGGCGAGCTGCATCAACCCTTTCTGCAGCTGTTTCATCTTGAGCGGATCCTTCAGCATGACGCGGCGGAAATGCTCCGGAGCGAAATTGGGAATGCCGGTGAATTTCAGAGGTTCCTTCGGCGAAAAGGTGTCGCCGATTTTGATCGTCCCGTGGTTGTGCAGGCCGATAATGTCGCCCGGCCAGGCCTCGTCGACGTTGGATCGTTCCTGGGCCATGAAGATAGTGGCATTAGCCAGGGTGATCTCTTTTCCCAGGCGGTGGTGTTTGACCTTCATGCCGCGGGTAAATTTGCCGGAACAGATGCGGAAGAAGGCGATCCGGTCGCGGTGAGCAGGGTTCATATTGGCCTGGATCTTGAATACAAAGCCTGTGAAATCCTCCTCCGCCGGATCGACCATACGGGTCAGGGTTTGGCGCGGGCTGGGCGGCGGCGCCATTTCGACGAAACAGTCAAGCATCTCGCGGATCCCGAAATTATTGATGGCGCTGCCGAAAAATACCGGGGTCTGGCCAGCCTTCAGATACTGGTCATAATCAAAGGGATTGGCGGCGCCGGTGAGGAGTTCAAGATCACCCCTCAGATCGTCGGCCTGGCGGCCCAGCAGTTCATCGACCTTCGGATCGTCGAGGTCTTTGATGACAATGCCTTGCAATGCCCGGGTGTTCTGACCGGGGGTGAAGAGGTGAAGGGATCGGCGGTAGATATTGTAGACCCCTTTAAAGGTTTTGCCCATGCCGATTGGCCAGGAGAGGGGGGTGCATTCGATCTGCAGCTTTTCCTCGATTTCGGCCATGACATCGAGTGGCGACCGGCCTTCCCGGTCGAGTTTGTTGATGAAGGTGATGATCGGGGTATTGCGCATCCGGCACACCTCCATCAGTTTCTCGGTCTGGGCTTCCACGCCTTTGGCGCTGTCGATAACCATCACCGCCGAATCGACGGCGGTCAAAACCCGGTAGGTATCTTCAGAAAAATCCTGGTGGCCGGGGGTATCGAGGAGGTTTATCTCAAAATCCCGATAGGTGAATTTCATCACCGAGGTGGTCACGGAAATGCCGCGTTCCTGTTCAATCGCCATCCAGTCGCTGGTGGCGTGCCGTGCCACCTTTCTTGATTTGACGGCACCGGCCATATTGATGGCCCCGCCGAAGAGGAGCAGCTTTTCGGTAAGCGTGGTTTTGCCGGCGTCGGGATGGCTGATGATCCCGAAGGTCCGCCTCCTGGCAATTTCCTGTCTCTGTTGTTTACTCATGGCCGTTAAAAATATGACTTTGATTTATGGAATGAACTTATTATAAGAACAGGCAGAAAAAAAGGTGAGTACAATATGTTCTTTTTCCAATAATGCAAAGAGAAAACCGACGAGCATGAATAATAAGCGTACTGTTCTGGTGACCGGCGGCTGCGGCTTCATCGGGGCGAATTTTGTCCGGCTGTTGCACCAACGATACCCCGGCTGGCGGGTGGTGAATCTCGATAAGCTGACCTATGCCGGCAACTTGCAAAACCTCGCTGGGATCGAGGTTGGCGAAAAGTATCGTTTCGTGCGAGGCGACATCTGCGATGCTGAACTGGTGGCAAGGCTGTTTACCGAGGAGAAACTTGATACCGTTGTCCATTTTGCCGCGGAATCCCATGTCGATCGTTCGATCATCGGCCCCGGCGCCTTTATCAGGACCAATATTGAGGGGACCTTCACCCTGCTTGAGGCGGCGCGGACAAGCGGTTTTGCCGAAAACGCCGATGGGGCTCCGCCCTGTTTTCTCCATGTCAGTACCGACGAGGTCTATGGTTCCCTCGGACAAACCGGCAAATTCACCGAAACCACGCCCTACGATCCCCGTTCCCCCTATTCCGCCTCCAAGGCCGCCTCCGATCACCTGGCACGCGCCTATTTCCATACCTACGGGCTGCCGGTGCGGATCACCAACTGTTCCAACAATTACGGTCCCTACCAGTTCCCCGAAAAGCTGATCCCGCTGGTTTTCAATAACGCCCTGCATAACCAGGCACTGCCGGTTTATGGCGATGGCAGGAATGTTCGCGACTGGCTCTTTGTCGTCGATCATTGCCAGGCCATCGTTGAGGTTATCGAAATGGGCCGAAATGGCCAGTGTTACAACATCGGCGGCAATAACGAGAAGCACAATCTCGAGGTGGTCACCCTGATCTGCGATCTCCTTGATAAAAAGCTCGGGATCCCGGAATCGGGGCAGCCGCGTCGAACGCTGATTACTTTTGTTCCGGACCGCCTCGGTCACGATCGTCGCTATGCCATTGATCCAACGAAGATTAAAGAGCAGCTCGGCTGGGAACCGCGGGTGACGTTTGCCGAAGGTATTGAACATACCATCGATTGGTATCTCGCCAACCGGCAGTGGGTCGCCGACATTGTCAGTGGATCATATCAGCAATACTATGCAAAAATGTATCAAGGTCAAACCTGAGGCTTTGACGGCCGGCGACAAGATGTCCGGGTTGTGGAGGAAAGCGCAATAATGAAGGTTACAGCTACGGCAATACCCGAGGTTCTGCTGATCGAGCCGACGGTGTTCGGTGATGCCAGAGGGTTTTTCTTTGAAAGTTTCAATCAGCGGCAGTGGCGGGAGGCGACCGGTCTCAACCGGGTCTTCGTCCAGGACAACCATTCCCGCTCCGGCCAGGGGGTCCTGCGCGGCATACACTATCAGATCCGCCAGGCCCAGGGCAAATTGGTGCGGGTGGTGCTAGGTGAGGTCTTTGATGTGGCGGTCGACCTGCGCCGCACCTCCGCCACCTTCGGAAAGTGGGTGGGAGCGGTGTTGTCGGCGGAGAATAAACAGCAGTTATGGATTCCGGAAGGGTTTGGCCACGGTTTTGTCGTCCTTTCGGAGACCGCCGAATTTCTCTACCGCACCACCGACTACTGGGCGCCCGAGCATGAACGGTGCATCGTCTGGAACGATTCCGATCTCGGTATCAGGTGGCCCCTTGCTTCGCCCCCGCTTCTGTCGGCCAAGGATGCGGCGGGGCTGGCTTTCCGGGATGCCGAAGTGTACGGGTGATGCCCCGGACGCCGATAGCCAGCCGGGATTGCCATCGCTATTAAAAATGTTTCCGTTTGGCCCGCGTAAGATGTCTCGGATCGGGCAGGGGAGGCAGCGATGGTCTTGGAGGAAAAAAACTCCACCCTTTCTTGCGCGGGCAGAAGGGGAGATGTCAGGGAAAAAGCTATGGGCCTGGACGCTGTGGGCGTTGCGGGGTAAGGTCGGTCAGTTGGGTGAGTGCGCCGAGATTCTGTTTGTTTTTCTCCTGGAGAAATGCGATGAAGGCACGGCAACTGGTGCTGAGGATCCGCTCCTCGGGAAAGCCAATTTTTTTGACAAAGGCGATACATTCGGCAAAGTGTCCGACATTGCAGGCAATATGGGCATCACTGCCGAAGGTCAGGCGGCCACCGTGCCGGGCGACGGCCTCGGCAAGGGCGGTGCAATTTTTTTCGCTGCCGGCGCGGGAACTGGTGAAGGAAGAGTTGTTGATTTCCACCAGAACCTTAAAGTCCCGTGCGGCTTTCGCTACCGCATCGACATCAATGGGAAAAATCGGGTTGCCGCCGTGGGCGAAGACATCAATCTTCCCTGAAGCCATGGCCTTGACCACGGCATCGGTATGGACAGTCCTGGTTGATGGGGTGATTACTGGTTCATGGAGACTGGCTAGGACGATATCCAACTGGTGGTGCAGATCGTCGTCGATATCGATTTCGCCGGCGAAGTTGATGATGTTCGCCTCTACCCCCCGGAGGATTCCCACACCGTCGAGAATCCGTGGTACGACCCGCATATTCCGAAAGAACCAGATATGCGGAGCGCCCGGCATGGCCGGCCCATGCTCGGTTAAGGCCAACAGCCTGATCCCGCCCGCGGCGGCGGCGGCAACGTTCTCGCCCAGGGAACTGTAGGCGTGACCGCTGGCGATGGTGTGGGTATGGCTGTCAACCTCAATATGCATGAAGCACAACTCATGGTGGAAGGTATCTTCGGCGTTCGCTGAGAAACTGCGGTTCTGCCAACGACCTGCGACTTCTGGCTCTCGTACAGGGTGAAGGAAATTTGTTCAGAGGCTCGATGAAAATTGCCGGCCGGCGCCGTCATCAACCGTAAACCAGTTCTCCGCCGGAATACCCAAGTCCGCCGGCACAGGCGAGACAGAGGAGATAGAGAAGCAGCATCCTGCCCGGTCCCACCCCTTTTCTCTTCAAAATCACCGCTATTGCCAGCAAAACGGTGAGCACTGCACCAAGGATCATTTTGGCAATGATATACCCGTTCCAATCACCTTGCTGGAGGTGCAGCCAGTCGAGGATTCCAGCTCCTATTACCGGTACGACGGCGATCAGGGTGAGGACGGAACAGTGGAAAGCGGTCTGGTCGAAACCCGTGTTTTTCCAGATCCGTCCGAGCAGGGCAAAAACCACCATGCCGATGATCATCCCCATGGGCACGTGGGTGAGCATCGGGTGGAGGGGGTGAGTGAACCCTACGGCTGCCAAAAATGAGTATAAACTCTCAACCATCGAATTCATAGAATTCTCCTTTGTGATGGACGGGACGAAAGTGTGATGCGGGCAAGATCCAGAGCATTCGAACGAGGATAAATCAACAGTAATCATTACTGCTTGAAAGAAAATCCCTTTTTGCCGTTCGGTACTTTCCGCCGCGGGGTATACCTGGCCCCGACTCCTCCGTTACTTCAGTGTTTTTAAATAGGCATAGATGTCGGCTGCATCCTGCTCGGAGATTTTTGACGCCGGAAAAGGCGGCATGATCGGCGCGTCGGTTTTTCTCAGTTTTTTGACAAAACTCCTAAAGCTCATAGAGATTCCGGCGATGTTAGGGGAGCGGCCATCATTGCCGTGCAGGCCGTGGCAAGCGTTGCAGTTGTTCATCATATACCATTTTTTCCCTTCCTCGGGATTGCCCGAGGCGGGGGCGCCGCAGGCAGTGAGAACGATAAAAAAGAGTATAATACTGCCGCCAATCAACAATTGGGCGCGGGCAACAGCTGCCATCCTGATCTCCTTGCATTGAGGGTATGGGTGATAAAAACCGAGAAAGTGAACTCACTTGCAGCTTTGGTGAATGGTAAGGAAGGCAGTGACAAATGGCAAGGATAATTTCATTTTCTTCTTTGTCGCCAGCCTTCGACGGTGGCTTTCCTGGCCCAAAAATCGAAGCGGTCGATGACCTAAGGAGAGGCGGAGGGCCCGATGGCACTGTTCTCCAATGCCTGGAGAAGTTCCTCCCTGGTATTCTCGGGCTGATTAAGGAGGAGGGCGAAAGAGACGAGCGCCTCGCCCTTTTTGAAATACCCGGCATAGCAGTAGACACCGAGGAGGGTTCCGCTTTTTACGGCAATGGCGTTGCGTTCGCTGAGAAGGGAAGCGAACGGCTTGAAGCGGTTGAGGATCTCAATGAGGGTGGCGGGGCTGATCCGGTTCTGTCGGGAAAGTCCCGAACCTTCCACCATTACCATCCGGTCGGGGGAGTGACCAAGGGTCATGGCGGAGTAGGTGGATAAAGCCTGCCTCGATTTCTTCCAGGTAGCCGGCAGGCCGGAGGTTTTGATGCCGCACGCCAGGTAGAGCTGGTTGGCGATGAAGTTGTTGGAGTATTTGAGACATTCCCCGATGATTTCCGAAAGCGATGCACTGCCCTGATAAATCAGGATCGGCTGCAGGTTCGAAGGGGCGGTCTCTTTTTTCCAGGGCTCTTGGATGGTAATGCCCACCTGCTGCAGCTGCGCCGTAAAAAGTTCGGCAACATACCGGAGGGCGTGGGCTTTCCCGGCAACCCCCGGCAGCATAGCGATGTTCAGGCGATGAAAGCCGGGGGTAAGCCGGGACCCCACTTCCCGCATCAGGGGAAGCAACGGGGTCTCGAGTTCTCCTGAACTGACCGTACCATTGTCGGCAATCAGCACCGGAAGAGCGTTGAAATTGACGGCCAGCGCCCCGTTTGGCGCATCATAGCTGTGCGCCGAGTTTTCATCGCTTGCCGTTTCATCCCGCAATTCGAAGGCAGTGTCGTCGAGGCGGATCGATCGCAGGCGGCGAATGCCGAGGCCGGCGAGTTTTCGGCCAATTTCGAGAAGAGCTGCCGAGGTGAGCAGGGGATCGCCGTATCCTTTGATATAGAGATTCTGCCGGCCATCGAGGAAGAAGTGGGTGGTGAATCGGTAGTCCGGGCCGAGGAGTTCGAGGGCGGCGAGACTCGTCAGAATTTTTAAGGTGGAGGCAGGGATGAAAAGTTCCTGTTCCCGGTATTGCCACCGGCCGCTGCCGTCGTCGACCATGTAGCCGCCGTTGGCGATCAGGTTTTGTACTCCGTCCCGGCAAAAGGCGGGACAGGGACAAAAAAACACGGCCAGGCAGCAGAGCAGACAGAGCAGCCGGGAGAAGCATGATTTGGAGGGCAGGGGGCTCACGATGATGCGCTAACGTGTGAAATTTTCATCGTCTCCGCGGCAGTTGCCGCTGTCGGTCTCCATGGCCCGCCAGCCGGTTTTGAGGATCCTGGTGGCAAGAACCGTTTGTTCATCGAGACCGAGGATCTGCGCCAGGGCTTCGATCGGTTTGATTCCCGGCTGGGCGCTGATCCCCACCAGCTCGAGCTCGATTGTGGTCGGGCCGGAGATTTTCAACTGGGGAATCAGCGGGCGAATATCGATTTCGCTGGTTCTCCCCTTTCTGGTCTTGGCAACCAGATATTGCTTGCTGCCGAGAAAGAGCACGATCCTTTCCTTCTCCGGCTCGGTAAGTTCTCTGGCCAGGGTGAGGGTATACGAGGTCGTGATGCTTTGCGGGACCTTGCCGGAATGGGGTTCGATCTTGGTAATCCTGAGCCCCGGCACTAATTTTTCGTTGAGTCTCGATGCCGCCGCACCACAGCTTGGTAAGGGCTCGGGCAGGTCCATGATGAAAAACTCGGCGAGACTCTCCGTCCCGGCCGCCAGGGCTGGTCCGAAAGAGATCTTCGGTGTAGGGTGGAAGCCCTGGCTGTAATTGGTGGAAATCGCGGCGCGGTGAAGGGTGCGCAATATTCCCTGGAGCATCTCCAAATGCCCGAGATAGCAGATCTTGCCCAGTCGCGAGTAGTGGACGATGTATTTGTGGTGGCCGGTGCCCTCGCTTTTTTTCGGCAGGTTTTGACCGTCCCGGCGAGCGGTCGGCGATGGTGCCGGCGGCGCGTTGCCGTTCCGGTTGCAGACTATGGGAAAAATGGTTTTGAAATCGCAGAGGCCGCATTTCTGGCAGGCATGGTAGCGACAGTCGGGGGTGTAAAGTTCGGCTTTTGCCTTCTCTCGCTCATCGAGGAGAAACTGGTGGCTGACCCCTGAACTGAGAT
>JBBRGP010000107.1:0-8188 GCA_038224105.1 Desulfobulbales bacterium
GCATGGACTGTTATATCCACGATATCGAATCGCTGCACGGCACCTATATCAACGAGTTCAGCAAGGCCTACGGGGAAAAGTCGCTGGAACTCTGCCGCCAGGTCTTTCTCGGAGGTCATCCGGAAAAAGACGACAAGCTGATGATGGCCTCCTACTTCGGCGGGATGTCCATCGCCTACTCCCAGGTCGGGGCCTGCCATGCCCTGTCCTACGGCCTTTCCTACGTCCTCGGGATTCACCACGGCATCGGCTGCTGCATCGCCTTCGATTATCTGGAGGAGATCTATCCGGATGGAGTCCGGGAATTTCGGAGGATGATGGAAAAACACCGGATCACCCTGCCCCGCAACCTTACCGCCGATCTGAACCGGGAATCTTTGGAGTTGATGGTCACCACCGCCCTCAATCTCGTCCCGCTCTGGGAGAACTGTCTCGGCCCGGATTGGCGGGAGAAGATGACCCGCGAACGCTGCCTCGAATTGTTCCAGCGGATGTAGCGCGACGGTTCTCAAAAAATGGTTGAGTGCAATAAGAAAGGGTCGGCGGCCGCCATTGCCGCCGGCATCAGGCGGGCTTTGCCCATCGTCCTCGGCTATATCCCCATTGGTTTCGCCTACGGGGTACTGGCCGGGAAAAGCGGCCTGTCCGACACCAACACCCTGCTCATGTCGCTCGTGGTCTTTGCCGGTTCGTCGCAGTTTATCGCGGTCGGCCTGTTTGCCTCCGGGACGGGACCGGCGGCGGTCATCCTCACCACCTTTGTCGTCAATCTCCGGCATATGCTGATGGCCGCTTCTCTCGCCCCTTTTCTCTCGGGCTGGAAGAAGCGACATCTGACCCTTTTTTCCTTTCAACTGACCGACGAGACCTTTGCCCTCCATTCGGCGGCGGCATCCAGGCTTGGCGAGTGCCGGCTCGAGGCCTTGTCGCTGAATATGACCGCCCAGCTGTCCTGGGTGGTCGGCACTCTGTTCGGGATCGTTGCCTCCGGTCTGATCGACGACGTCAGGCCGCTTGGTCTCGATTACGCCCTGGCGGCGATGTTCATCGGCCTGCTGGTCGGCCAGTGTCAAAATCCGGTGCGGGTGGTCACCGCCATTTTTTCTGGGGGGATCGCCACCCTTCTCTACCTGGGCGGGTGGCACCAGTTTCACATCATCGCCGCCACCGTCGCCGGGGCGACTCTCGGATTAGGGGTGGAGCTGTGGACCAGACGCTGATCCTCTGGACCATCGCCGGTATGGCGGTGGTCACCTTTCTTCCCCGCCTGCTGCCCACCCTGTTTCTTAGTGGCAGGAACCTGCGGCCGGTCATCGTCGCCTGGCTTCGCCTCGTCCCGCCGGCGGTGCTGGCGGCGATGCTGGTACCCTCGCTCCTGGTCAGGGAGGAGCGCTTCGATATGGGCGGGGACAACCTCTTTTTCTGGGCGGCGCTGGTCGCCTTTGCTGTTGCCTGGAAATGGAAAAGCCTGTTTGCCACGGTCGTGGTCGGGATGGGCCTGGTGGCGCTCGGCCGCTATCTCGGCTGGGGTATGTAAGGGATGAAGGAGCAGAGTTCTGCCGCCCCGGGGCGGCGCGACTTCGTCGAGCCGCTTGTTCGGTGGTTTCGCGCAACCGCCCGCGAGCTGCCCTGGCGGCGTACCTATAACCCCTATCACGTCTGGCTTTCCGAGATCATGCTCCAGCAGACCCAGATGGAGCGGGGAGTCGCCTATTTCCTGCGGTGGATCGAGCGGTTTCCCGATGTCCGGGCGGTGGCCGCAGCCGATCAGCAGGAAATCCTCAAATATTGGGAAGGGCTTGGCTATTATGCCCGGGCGAGAAACTTGCATAAGGCGGCCAGGGTCATCACCGCCGAGTTCGCGGGTGAAGTCCCCTGCGATTACCGGCAGCTGCTGGCTCTGCCCGGCATCGGCCCTTATACCGCGGCAGCCGTCGCCAGTATCGCCGGCAACCGCGATGTGCCGGTGATCGATGCCAATGTCATCCGGGTCTATGCCCGCCTTTTTGACATCGCCCAGCCGGTCATGGAACAGCCGGGGAAAAAGCGCCTTGCCGCGATCGCCCAAGAACTGCTGCCGCCCGGGCGGGCGAGGATCTTCAACCAGGCGCTGATGGATCTCGGCGGGCTGGTGTGCCTGCCCAAAAATCCCCGCTGCCCGATATGTCCCGTCGCCTCCTCTTGCCGGGCTCTGCCGGCCGGGACGGTGGCCGAACGGCCGGTGCTCGTCCGGGGCAAAAAGAAGGTTCCGGTGATCAGGGTGGCGGGGATTATCTGCTCTCGTGGCAGAATCTTCATCCAGCAGCGCCGGGAAGACCAGGTATGGGGCGGACTTTGGGAATTTCCCGGCGGCGAACCGGCGGACCAACCACCGGCCGTGGCGGCAGCAGCCCTGATCCTGGCCGAGACCGCTTTAATTGTCCGGGTGATTGAGGCGTTACCGACGATTATTCACCACTATACCCATCATAAGATCATCCTCCACTGCTATCTCTGCGAACTGGCGGATGAACACGCTCAGCCGACTCTGACCTCCGCCGTCGACTACCGCTGGACCCATCCGGCCGAACTCGACCGCTACGCCTTTCCGGCCGGCCCGAGAAAACTCCTGGCACACCTCAAAACAGCCGGATCTGCCCTTTTTTCTCCAGCCTCCCGGTGATTCAGCCGCCGCCGATAAATTCCAGTTCAACCGGGCAATGGTCGGAACCGAGCACGTCGCTGAGGATGGCCGCACTTTTCACCTTGTCCCGGGCGCTGCCGCTGACGCAGAAATAATCGATACGCCAGCCGACGTTCTTGGCCCTGGCGCTGAAGCGGTAGCTCCACCAGGTGTACTGGCCGGGCTCCTGGTTGAAGATCCGGAAGGAATCGACGAAGCCGGCGGCGATGAAGGTGTCCATCCAGGACCTCTCCTCCGCGGTGAAGCCGGCATTTTTCTCGTTGGCTTTGGGATTTTTGAGATCGATCTCCTTGTGGGCGACATTGAAATCGCCGCAGAGAATGACCGGCTTGGTCCGTTCCAGTTCCTTGGCGAAGGCGAGCAGCCGGTTGTTGAAACGCAGTTTGAAGTCGAGCCGTTTCAGGTCTTCGCCGCTGTTCGGGAAATAGATATTGACGAGATGACAGTCGGGAAACTCCAGGCTCAGCACCCGCCCCTCCTCGTCAAATTCTGGGTCGCCAAGACCGTAGGTGACGGCAAGCGGGGCAATGCGGGTATAAACGGCGACCCCGGAGTAGCCCTTACGGCCGGCGCTGTGCCAGTAGGAGGTGTAGCCGGGGATGCTTTTCAGTTCTTCGGAAAGCTGTTCGGCCTGCGTTTTTGTCTCCTGGATGGCGATAACGTCGGCATCAAACTGGTGGAGCTGGTCAACAAAGCCTTTCTTTTCGATGGCGCGGATGCCGTTGACGTTCCAGGCGACGCATTTCAAGGTTGTGGTTTCAGCCATTTTTACTCCGGGTTTCTTGCGGGGACGCACCCCTTTTTGCGGGCACCTGAGCAGCAGCGGACAGACATCGCAGTGCGGGGCGACCGGTCGACAGATGGACTGGCCAAAGGCGACCAGCAGGGAATTGACCGTCAGCCAATGTTTTTTCGGCAAGATCTCCCGCAGGGTCATTTCCGTCTGCAGGGGGCTGCCTGTTTCAACGTATTCCCATATATTCATAATCCTGTGGACATGGGTGTCAACACAGATCGCCGGTTTTTTAAAGGCGACGCTGACCACCAGATTGGCGGTCTTGCGGCCGACTCCGGGCAGGGTGACGAGTTCCTCGATGGTGTCGGGAACCTGGCCGTGGAAGGGCCTCAGGGCGCCGGGCAGCATCGCCAGATGTCTGGCCTTGGTTTTATAAAATCCCACCGGGTAGATCAGTTCGGCGAGACGCTGTTCCGGGAGCAGGGCCAGGGCATCGACGTCCGGGGCGTGCCGGAAGAGCCGCGCCGAGGCGGAAGCGGTGGTTTCATCCTTGGTCCTGGCGGAGAGAATGGTGGCGACCAGGATCTTGAAGGGGTCCTCGGTCTGGACGGCAATGAGATCGACCACCGGCAATTGCTGGTTGTTGATTGCCGCGGCCGCGATGGCGAGAAACCAGTCGATGTCAATGGCCATGTTCTGTGCCTCACAGGCGGTGTGGCGCCGTGTTTCGCGCCTCGTTTTAAATATTACAGAGAAAGGAGGTCGGGTTCGAAACTCAGGGTGGCGAAATAGTCTTCCACCAGCTCGGCCCGCCGGATCAGCTCGATCCTGCAGGCGGTTGTGAGGAGCAGTTCCTTGGGCCGGAGATTGCCGTTATAGTTGAAACCCATGGCGCTGCCGTGGGCGCCGGTATCGTGGATGATCAGGGTGTCGCCGTCGGCGATCCTCGGCAGGGTCCGTTGCACGGCGAATTTATCGTTGTTTTCGCAGAGCGAGCCGACGATGTCGACCACCTCCGTCTCCGGATGGTGTTCCTTGCCGAGGACGTCGATATGGTGGTAGGCACCGTACATTGCCGGCCGCATCAGGGCGCTCATCGAGGCATCCACCCCGACGTAGGTCCGGTAGATTTCCTTGCGATTGATGGCGGTGGTCACCAGCACTCCGTGCGGTCCGGTCATATAACGGCCGCTCTCCATGTACAAAGCCGGTTGATAGCCGTATACACCCTCGAACGCCTTGAAAAGACCGGTGATCTCCCCGGCCATCGCCGCCAGATCGAGGGGGGCGATGCCCGGTTCGTAAGGGATGCCGAGACCGCCGCCGATATTGATAAATTCGAAGGTGATCGCCAGTTCGGCGGAAATCTCGGCGACCAGATCGAGGAGCATGCCGGCGGTCTGCACCATGTACCGGTAGTTGAGCTCGTTGGAGGCGAGCATGGTGTGGAGGCCGAACCGTTCTACCCCGCCGGCTTTAGCCTGGCGGTAGGCGTCGATGATCTGGTCGTGACTGACCCCGTATTTGGCTTCGCTCGGGGTGCCGATGATGTCGTTGCCGGTCCGTCGTTCGCCGGGATTGTAGCGAAAGCAGATTAAATCGGGCATTCTGGGAACCTTGGCGAGGAGGGTGATGTCGTCGAGGTTGAGAATGGCACCGCCATCGCTGGCCGCTTCGAGAAACTCCTCCTCGCTGGTATTGTTCGAGGTGTACATGATGTCCTCGCCCCGGGCGCCGGCCCGGCGGCTGAGACGCAGTTCGGCGATGGAACTGCAGTCGAAACCGAAGCCCAGGTCCTTCATGATCGCGAGGATATGGGGATTGGGCAAGGCCTTGACCGCGTAATATTCGCGGAAACGGGCGATCCTGGAAAAAGCTGCCTTGAGGCGGTTGCCGGTGTCCCGGATTCCCGCCTCGTCGTAAATATGAAAAGGCGTTCCGTAGTGGCGGGTGATGGTTGGCAACGCGGGGAACAGACGTTCTTTAAAGGACAGTGACATCGGCATGATCGTGCTTCCTTACAGGGATTCCGGCAGGGGGATCCGGCTGGTTTCTTTGATGGTCGATAATACTGTTTCGGTTTTGGTGGTGAGGACTCCTGCGATGGCGGCGATCCGATCCTGGAGCAGCAGGCTGAGCGAAAGGGTGTCGGCGGTTCGCACCTTCATCAGGTAGCAATCGTTGCCGGCGACAAAATGCACCTCCTGGACCTCCGGGATCAGGGCGAGTTGCCTGCCAACCTCACTGCTTGCGGCGGCGGTGGTCTCCACTCGGACGAAGGCCAGCTGCGACCGGTGAAAACGATGCGGATTCAGGCGAACTTCGTAACCGTCGATGACGCCTTGTTTTTCCATTTTGCGGATACGTTCGAGGACCGCCGAGGGGGCAAGGCCAACCTGCCGGGAAACCTCGATATTCGGGATCCGGGCTTTTTCCTGAAGTATTTTGAGAATATCCAGACTGATGGCATCCAACATGGTTTTCTCCTTCGTTTTCTTGCCTTCATACTTTTGTGGGGCATTGGTGAATATATTCTCCATAAAGGTGTTCGTCAAGAACGATGTTCTGGATTATAAAATTATACGTGAAAATATTCTTGATCGATAGCTGTGTGGGCCGCCTTGTCCCGACCTGGCCCATGTTTCTTTAAAAATATTTTACCTTGACGCTCAGGGTGGCGGACGCCGCCATTGTCGACAGGGATCGCTTGATTTCCTTTCCTATCTCTGATACCTCTGAGAGAGGACCGGAGAGTTCAGGGAAAAGGACCGCAGGCTGCACCCGGGGATGGGGATGGGGCAGGAAAGGTAATCCATGTGAGGAGCAGACATTGGCGACGGTAACCGTTATTTTACCTACCCTCAATGAAGAAGAAAATATCGACCTTCTGCTGCACAGGGTCTTTACGGTCCGGCGGTCCTCGCACCTCGAATTCGATGTCCTCTTCGTCGACTCGGCATCGAGTGACAACACCTGCGAGCGGATTCGGGCATGGCAGGAGCGCGAGCCGGTTCGTTTGCTGCGCCGGGACATCAACGTCGGGCTGGCCGGGGCAGTAATTGCCGGAGCCGCCCAGACCGAGGCGACCTTCGTGCTGGTCATGGACGCCGATCTCAGCCATCCTCCGGAATCGATTCCCGACCTGCTCGGGCCGCTTTTTGCCGGAACCCACGATATGGTCATCGGCAGCAGGTATGTCGCCGGCGGCTCGATGCCGGATTGGCCGCTGTCGCGAAAGATCTCTTCTCGCCTGGCCACTTACCCGGCCCTCTTTTTTTGCCGGGCAAAAGACCCTCTGGCCGGTTTTTTCGCGGTGGAACGGAGGCGACTCCTGTCTTTACCCGGCTCCGTGCCGGGGTTTAAAATCGGCTTGGCCGTTCTTGCCGCCCACCGCGGGAACCTCCGGGTGAAAGAGATCCCCATCGAATTCAGGGATCGCGATTACGGCGCCTCGAAGATGGACCGCGGGGTGGCGCTCGATTACCTGAAACAGCTCATGGGTCTGGCCGCCGCCAGAATTCTCGGGCGGTAGGCGGGGGGGAAGATTGAGGTGCTGAGGTACCCCGCAGGCTTATCGATTATTGCCGCCGCCGTCGGCGAGTTTTTTCGGATCGAGCAGGTCGACGAGTTTCTCCCGGGGAATATCAGTCTGTTCCAGGGCCACCTCAAGGATCGGTCTTTTCTCGTCCTGGGCGATCTTGGCGATTTTGGCCGCCTGCAGATAGCCGATGAGGGGATTGAGCGAGGTTGCCAGGATCGGGTTCTGGGCGAGAGCGGCGGCGTACACCCCCTTATTCAGGGTCATTTTGCTGATCGCTTTTTCCCCCAGCGATTGGGCGCTGCCCGTCAGCAGTTCGAGGGATTCGAGAAGATTAGCGGCCGCCACCGGCAGCATGGTGTTCAGTTGGAAATTGCCGCCCAGCCCGGCCAGACTGATCGTCAGGTCGTTGCCGATTATCTGCGCCGCCGCCATGCATACCGCCTCCGGAATCACCGGGTTGACCTTGGCGGGCATGATGCTCGACCCCGGCTGCAGGGCCGGCAGGCGGATTTCTCCGAGACCGGTCAGGGGACCGGAATTCATCCAGCGCAGGTCGTTGGCGATTTTACTGAGAGCCACCGCCGCGGCTTTCAGGTGCCCGGATACTTCGACGATGGTATCAAGGCTGCTGAGGCCCTTGTAGAGGGAGCGGCTCTGGGTGAAGCTAAGATTCGTTGCCGCACTGAGCCGGGCAATGACTTTCGCGGCGAAGCGCGGATGGCAGTTGACTCCGGAGCCGACCGCCGTACCGCCGAGGGGGAGGCGCTGCAGTCTCGGCAAGGCGGCTGCGAGTCTTTCGCCGCATTCATCAAGTTGCACCGCCCATCCTTCCAGTTCCGCCTGCAGACGAATGGGCAGGGCATCCATCAGATGGGTCCGCCCGGTCTTTATCACCCCGGCGTGGGAGTTGGCAAAGGTGCGGATGGTCTCGGCCAGTCCCGCGAGAGCCGGCAGCAGCGAGCCGCTTACCGCGACAGCCGCCGACAGATGGATGGCGGCGGGAATGACGTCGTTGCTGCTTTGCCCCAGGTTGACATGATCGTTGGCTGAGAGCTCGATGCCTTTTTGGCGAAGAAGTCCGGCGATAACCTCGTTGACGTTCATGTTGGTGCTGGTGCCCGAGCCGGTCTGAAATATCGGCACCGGAAACTGTTCTACCGGGCGGCGGCTCAGCAACTCCTCGACCGCCAGGACGATATGCCCGGCGGAGTCGGCGGGCAGCAGGGAG
>JBBRGP010000108.1:0-8173 GCA_038224105.1 Desulfobulbales bacterium
GGATCAGCCGATACTGCCGGTGACGATAACCCAAGATAAAAAATAATGCCTTTGTCGTCCGCCGGCAGCCTGCTTTTTATTGGTCTTACCCTCATCTTCCTCCTGCTCTCGAGTAAAGCTCTGCGCAATCCGCGATGTCACGGCTTTTACCGGTTTTTTGTCTTCGAGGGCATCCTGTTTCTGGTGTTGTACAACTCCCCATTCTGGTTTCACGAACTGTTTGCCGCGCGGCAGATCGTCTCCTGGCTGCTCCTTTTTGCCTCCATCCTGTTCGTCAGCCAGGGGCTGTACATGCTCCGCACGGTCGGCGGCTCACGGGCCAGGGATAAAGCCCCGGAGAACTTCGCCTTCGAAAACACCACCAGGCTGGTGACCGGGGGGATTTACCGCTACATCCGGCACCCGATGTATAGTTCCCTGCTGCTCCTCAACTGGGGGGCATTTTTTAAGCATCTGAGCCTCCCGGGGCTGGCGGCAGCGACCATGACCACCATTTTTGTCGTGGTGGCCGGTTTTATCGAAGAACAGGAAAACCTCGACTTCTTTGGCCCGGCCTATCGCGAGTATCAAAAAACCACCAAGATGTTCCTGCCCTTTTTATTCTAGCGCCGCTCAAGGGGCATCCACTCTTGCCGGAGAGAAGTAGCTTGACGAAATACGTTCTGCTCTTGGTACTGAGGTCATTCCCGCCGGCGGGAGCAACAGAGAATTTCACTCGGGGGCGATGGGGCCGGGGCGAGTGATCGCCTCCGCATCCGCAAGCCTCCCCAGAGCCTGGCGATAAAGGCTCTCCGCCTGGTAGGAACTGCGGACGAAGGGTCCGGCGGCAACCCCGGCAAAGCCGAGAGCCAGAGCCCTCTCCGCCAGCGTGGCGAACTCCTCCGGCGGCAGGAAGCGCTGCACCGGCAGATGGGCGGCGCTCGGCTGAAGATACTGGCCCATGGTCAGGATGTCGCACCGCGCGTCCCGGAGATCGCGCCAGGTCTCTTCAATCTCCGCCTCTCCTTCGCCAAGACCAAGCATGATCCCCGATTTCGTCGGCAGGTGCGGGTGGCTTTCCTTGACCCGGCGCAACAGCTGCAGAGACCGGCGGTATTTGGCCTTGGGCCGGACTTCCGGGTAAAGGCGCGTCACCGTCTCGATATTGTGGTTGAGGACATCGGGACCGGCGTCGAGGATAGTCTGCAGGGCCCGGTCATCGCCCTGGAGGTCGGGGATAAGGACCTCGATCAGGGTACCGGGCCGGGCATGGCGGATGGCGCCAATGGTTTCAGCAAACAGCGCGGCCCCACCGTCCGGGAGATCGTCGCGGGTCACCGAGGTGACCACCGCGTAGCGCAGCCCGAGGAGGGCCACCGCCTCGGCCACCCGCCTCGGTTCCTCCGGATCCGGCGGGGTCTCGGGCCGGTGCTGGACCGCGCAGAACCGGCAGTTGCGGGTGCAGCGCTCGCCGAGAATCATAAAGGTCGCCGTCCCCTGGCCGTAGCATTCGAACTGGTTCGGACATTGCGCCTCCTGGCAGACGGTGGTCAGGCCGTGGCCTTTGAGGAGTTTGCGAATCCGCTCATACTCAGGCCCGGTTGGCAGGCTGCGCCGGAGCCAGCGGGGTTTAGCGGGGCGGATCCGGTTATTGCAGGATGGCATCAATATGTTCCTTGGTAAGGGTGAGAAAGGTACGACAGAATACCTGCGACAGCAGGCCGCGGAGTTTCTCTTTGACTTCGCCGAGCCCGACATCCCGGCGGCACTCCCGGCTGAGCGAGGTCATCTTCACTCCGGTCAGACCGCAGGGATTGACCCAGGAAAACGGGGTGAGATCGACATCGACATTCAGTGCCAGCCCATGAAAGGCGATACCGTGGCGGATGGCGATGCCGACGCTGCCAAGTTTCTTCTCCCCCACCCAGACCCCGTGATTGCGCGGGTCTCGCCCGGCTGCGACCCCGTTCGCCAGGGCCAACCGGAGCATCACCTCCTCCAGGCCGTGCACATAGGCGGCCACCGAAAGTCCCGCCTTCCGGAGATGGAGGATCGGATAGATGACCAGCTGGCCCCGGCCATGGAAGGTAATTTCGCCGCCCCGCTCGATATGGACCAGCGGAATCCGCCGCTCGGCGAGAAATTCCTCGGAGACCCGCAGATGCTCCCGGCCGCCGCGCCGGCCAAGGGTGAAGGTGCTCGGGTGCTCGGTCACCAGAAAGAGATCGCCGGCGGCGGCAGCGCTCCGTCTTTTCTCGACCAGCGCCAGTTGCAGCCCATAGGCCGCACCATAGTCGGTCACACCGAGATCGACCAGGCCGGCGGCCGGCAGTGCGCTAGCCACAGAGACAGGGATGCCTGGCGGCCTGGGTCTCATCGAGCCGCCGCATTTTCGCCCGCAGCGGTGCCTGGCGGAGCAGCTCGGGATTCTCCCGCGCTTCCCGGACCACCATCTTCATCACCTCGATAAACTGGTCGATATCCTCTTTGCACTCGGTCTCGGTCGGTTCGATCATGATCGCCCCGTGCACCACCAGTGGAAAATAGATGGTCGGCGGATGGTAGCCGCAGTCGATCAACCGCTTGGCGATATCGAGGGTGGTGATTTTGTCCTCCTGCTGCCCCGCATCGGAAAAGACACACTCGTGCATGCATGGCCGGTCATAGGCAAGCTGGAGGGTGCCCTTCAGTTGCTCTTTGATATAGGCGGCATTGAGAACCGCTAATTGGCTGGCCTTTTTCAGGCCCGCCGGGCCCATGGTCCGGATATAGCTGTAGGCCCGAAGGAGCACGGAAAAATTACCGTGAAAACCATGTACCCGGCCGATCGAGTCGGGCCGGTCGTAATCGAGGCGGTAGCTGGTACCATCTTTTATCGCCCGCGGAACCGGCAGGTACCTGGTCAATTCTTCGGTGACGCAGACCGGCCCGGCCCCCGGCCCGCCGCCACCGTGGGGGGTGGAGAAGGTCTTGTGGAGGTTCAGATGCATGACGTCCACCCCGCACCGCCGGGCATTGATGATGCCCATGACCGCGTTCAGGTTGGCCCCGTCGCCGTAGACCAGCCCGCCCTTGGCATGGACGATGTCGGCGATCTCCCGGATATGGGTCTCAAACAGCCCGAGGGTGTTGGGGTTGGTGACCATGATCCCGGCGGTCTCCTCATCCATGACCGCGGCAATTGCCGCGATATCGAGAATGCCGTTAGCTCCCGACTTGATCGGAACCGGCTTATAGCCGCACAGCGCGGCGCTGGCCGGATTGGTGCCGTGGGCGGTATCGGGAATGAGGATCTTGGTCCGCCTGGAGCCTTTACTCCTGTGATAGGCGGCAAAGATCAGCATCCCGGTCAATTCCCCGTGCGCCCCCGCCGCCGGCTGCACCGAGACACCGGGCAGGCCGGTGATCGCCGCCAGATACTCCTGCAGTTCGTACATGACCTGGAGACTGCCCTGGACCTGGTCGTCGACGAGCATCGGGTGGGCGGCGGCCAGCGCCGGGGTGGCGGCCACCTTCTCGTTGATCTTGGGATTGTATTTCATGGTGCAGGAGCCGAGGGGATACATCCCGGTATCCACCCCGTAATTCCACTGGGACAGGCGGGTGTAGTGGCGCACCACATCGACCTCGCTGAGATCGGGAAAATCAGGGCCCCCGCCCAGCAGTTCCGGCGGGAAGGGGACCGGTGCAACATCACTGGCCGGGATCGACATCCCCCGCCGCCCCTTTTTGCCCTTTTCCCAGAGCAGAGGTTCTTCCTGGATTATGCCGCGTGTTCCCGGTATCTTTGTCGTGCTCATGGCTTCACCTCCCCTGCAACCGCATCCATTACTTCCTTGCCGGCCGTCTCGGTTACGCAGAACAGATACCGGCCGGCATGAGCCGGGTAGTACCTGGCGAGGTCGAGACCGGCGACAATTTTTCTTGCCAGCAAACGTTCGCGCGCCGGCCGGAAATCCTCTTTGAATTCTACGACAAACTCGTTGAAGGTGGGCGAGTCGAAGACAATCTTAGCGCCTTTGGCCCGCAGCGCCGCCTTGAAATATTCGGCCTTGTGGTAATTGAGCCGGGCCAGTTCGGCGAGCCCCGAACCCCCCAGGGATGCCATGTACATGGCGGCGATCAGAGTGCAGATGCCCTGGTTCGAGCAGATATTCGAGGTGGCCTTTTCCCGCCGGATATGCTGCTCACGGGTGGACAGGGTGAGAACAAAGCCGCGTTTACCGTCCAGATCCTGGGTCTGGCCGACCAGGCGTCCCGGCATTTTCCGGACAATCTCGTCGCGGCAGGCAAACATCCCCAGGGCCGCCCCGCCAAACGAGCGTGGCAGCCCGAAACTCTGGCCCTCACCGCAGACGATATCAGCCCCGCAGGCGCCCGGGTTTTTGGTGAGGCCATAAGCCAGAGGCTCGGTAAAGGCGGTGATGAAAAGGGCCCCGGCGGCGTGGATCGCCCGGCCGAGCGTCTCCATGTCCTCGATCACCCCGAAGAAGTTCGGCGACTGGATCGCCACCGCCGCCAGATCCTGGGTGGCGGTAAGCCCAGCCAGGTCGGTGCGCCCGTCCGGTCCCACCGGCAACTCCACCAATTCATAGCAGGTCGGGGCCAGATAGGTCCTGACCACCTGGCGATAATGGGGATGAACGGCGGTCGAGATCGCCACCCTGGCCTTCTTCTTGGCGACCCGCAACCCCATCAGCAGCCCCTCGGCGAGGGCCGAAGCGCCGTCATAGATGGAGGCGTTGGCGACATCCATGCCGAGCAGCCGGGCGGTCAGGGTCTGATACTCGTAGATGCCCTGCAGGGTACCCTGGGCCATTTCCGGCTGGTAGGGGGTGTAGGCGGTGAGAAACTCCGAGCGGCTCATCAGCGCCCGGATCGTCTCCGGGATATGATGATGATAGCTGCCGGCACCGATGAGCACCCGGTAGGTATGGTCAACCTGCATCGCCCGGGCGAGGTCGTCGGTATGAGCGGTCAGTTCCCACTCATCGAGCGGTTCGGGCAGGGCCATGGCCCTATCCATCCGACAGCCTTCGGGAACCGAGCAGAACAGCCCATCCAGGCTCTTTCTCCCGACCACCGCCAGCATCGCCGCTATTTCGTCGTTGGTATGGGGCAAATAACGCATGGTTCTATCCTCGAAGGAGTTGACGGTAGCCGTCGGCGGTCAAAAGCCGCTCGAGTTCGCCGGTATCGGCGGGTCTGATCTCGACGATCCAGTTGGCATAAGGATCCTGGTTGATCAGTTCCGGAGCATCGCCCAGGGCTTCGTTGACCGCGACAATCTCGCCGCTTACCGGCAGGTACAGTTCGGAGACCGCCTTGACCGACTCGAGCGTGCCGAATTGGTCGCCCCTGGCAAAGGTCGCCCCCACCTCCGGCAGCTCGACATAAACGATATCTCCCAGCTGATCCTGGGCGTAATCGCTGATCCCGACCCTGAGGGTGGCACCAGCCGCGGTCACCCACTCATGATCCTCGGTATACCGCAGTTCCTCGCCAAAAATCAGTTCACTCAATTCTTTCACGGTCCAGCCTCCTTTTAGAGAGTAATCAACTCAACATCTTGCCGATCGGGCTTCTGGCCGTCCGGTTGGGACGGACATCAGCTCGTATTTCCACCATTATTTTCCTCTTCCCGTCAGTCAGACCAACCTGTTCACCCGGGGCGATCGGCTGATCCACAAGGACAAAGCCGCAGCACAGTCCCTTGGCGGCAAATTCCGGACGGGCGGCAACGCTGACAATCTCGCCGTCCACCCGGCCGATGGCCATGTCGGTGGTGCAGGTGAGGATGGAACCAAGCCGTTCGCCGGTCGCTGACGCGACATAACTCCCCTCGCCGGCGCCGATCTTGCGTGGATCAAAGCCGGCAAAGGGCAGAGTATATTTCTTCCAGGTGCTGCGCAGCAGCGCCGATCCCCCGATAAACTCCTTACAAAAGGCGGTCATCTGAGGATTCCAGGGCAGGGCGAACTGCCAGGGGTTATGCAGAAACGGCCACGGTCCGATATCCTGGTGGGAGAGCGGCAGCACCGCCCCGGCCCGCAGCGAGTCGCGGGCGGCCAGGCCGCAGGCGAGGAGGCCCTGATCCCGACCGGCATCCAGCACCAGCGACCAGAGCGGCGCCAGGCGGTCGAGACCGACAAAGAGTTCAAAGCCGAATTCGCCGGTATAGCCGGTGCGGGACAGGAACAGGGGCGTGCCGTCTTTCAGGGTGACCGAGAGGGCGGTAGTCAGCTCCCCGAAACCGCCCTTGAACGAAAAGTAGGTGAGGCCCTCGAAAACACCTTCCGGGTTATTGAGGATTGCGCTCAGGATTCTTGCCGCCCGCGGTCCCTGAATGTCCATTTTGCCGACCCGGTCGGTGAGATCCTCGACCACCACCTCCCTGCCCGGCGAATAGCCGGTCAGATGGGCGGCGACCGCGCCGCCCATGCCGGCATTGACCACCACCATAAAGGCGTCGGCCTGCAGCTGATAGACGATGGCATCATCGATGACCGTGCCGTCTTCGCCGAGGAAGACCCCGTATACGCAGCGGCCGTCGCCAAGAGGCCCCTTATTCTTGCCGATACAGGTGTCGAGATCCTTGGAAAGACACAGCTGGAGCAGTGACCGCGCCCCACTGCCCCGGACCGCCACCGCCGCCATATGGCTGGTATCGAAGAGGCCCGCCGCCTGGATGACCGCCAGATGTTCGGCCTTCGCCCCGGTTTTATACCAGAGCGGCATATCATACCCGCCGAACTCGGCCATGTTGGCCCCCTGCCCGACATGCCAATCGTGCAGCACCGTCTTCTTCGGATTTCCCATTTCGTCACCCGGTTGTCCGTTATCCATCTCCCCGTTGACCCATCCGCATCAAACCGGCAGGGTCAACGGCACCTTCAGATTGAAACTTTTGTAAACGACGAAGGTCTCCACCGCCCGAACATTTTCCAGCCTGGCAACCTCTTCGGTATAGAACTTGAGCATGGTAAATTCTTTGGTAAGCAATACCGTGAGAATAAGGTCAAAGCGGCCGGTCACCACACATACCGAAATAACCCCGCGCAACTTGCTGAACTCTTCCCCTTTTTTAACGAGATCCATATCCCGCAGGCGAACCCCGACCATGACGATGGACTGGTCCGGCACCGCCTCCGGATCGACCAGGGCGGTGATATCCAACACTCCCTCGTCTTTCAGCTTTTTCACCCGGGCCCGGACGGTTCCCTCGGACAGGGCGAGCGACTCGGCGATCTGTTTAAATGGCATCCGGCCATCTTTCAGATGATTGATGATCGCCAGATTGATTTCATCGATATCCATCAAAGACACCACCTTTAGGTTATCACAGTCCTTGAGAACTGTATACGGGCAAAAATGGATGCTGTCAATATTGGCTGCATATTTTTACGATTAATAAACTATTCATCAATTCATTTTACGATATTCGTAAATTGGGGAGAAACAGAAGCGGGACTGGAAGCTTTCCGGGGAGCGGCGAGACGGCCGGTTATGGTGGTTTACAGAAAATCGGCGGATACTTCCGAGGCATGGGCGGCATGGGCCCGGCGCAGCGCCTGCTCGGCCAGTCGGTTGATTTCAGCGATACTGCCTCGGCTCTGACCAAGGATCTTGCGTATGGTCTCATAAGGAAGAAGGGCGGTCGAGTAGCTGCCGTCGCCGGCCGCGACAAGCTGCAGGCAGTATCGCAGATAATCGGCGGCATCTTTCAGACTGAAGGGTTCAAGGAACAATTGACAGTTGGTTTCGTCCTCGAAGTAGTCGAGGGTGGTGACAACCATTTTTGTTTCCATCTCCTCCGTCCCGAGGAGAATTATCTGCAGCATCTCCTCCCCTCCCCCATAGGCGTTGGTCAACAGGCGGATGATCCCTTCCATGGTGGCCGGATACATTTTCTCGGCGTCATCAACCAGCAGGACGACGCGCTGCCCGCCCTGCCGCCTGTCATCGAGAACGGCCTTGATGTGCGAAACCAGTTCGCCCGGGGAGGCCCCGGCGTGGCCGGCGATTCCCAGATCGGCGGCCACGCCCTGCAGCAGGGTCGCCACCGACCCGACTTGGTCGGTGACCAGCAGGATTTCATAAGCCGGCGGCAGACTCTGGCGCAGCTTCTCAACCAGGGTCGATTTGCCGCTGCCGTGGTCGCCGGTAATCATGATCAGCGGCTTGCCTTTCTCCA
>JBBRGP010000109.1:0-8155 GCA_038224105.1 Desulfobulbales bacterium
GTAAAGGGGAACGAAGGCGACTGCGGGCTTTCACTCCCGTCGGAATAACGGGCAGTGAGGGTAAAACCAAAGGTGCCGTCTTCGGTAAGAAGGTCACAGCTCACCATGGATGCACCGGGGGCATTTGTTTCGCAGACTTGACCACCTTCCTTGTAGAGCCGGTAGCCGAGGAGCTGTTTTGCTGGCGTGGTTGGAGCGGTAAAGGAGAACTCGACACTCAGGGTGTGGGTCTGAGCACCGATTGAGATGGCCGGGATGAGAAAAAGGAGGAATAAGAATAACAGTGTTCTACTTTTCATGATTTTGACCAGCATGAAGTGAATCTCAGTTAACCGCTTACGCGCCGCTTCTCGCCTCTACGTCCTGTTTAAATTGGAGGTGAAGCTAAAAAAACCTCTGCCAATGGCGTTGAGCATAAAACATGCCAACAGGTCCACTCCCGAAGGATGGCATTGTATCTTCTTTTGATTTCGGAACATTAGGAGACAGCGGAAACAGCACTGATTTCCGGATTACTCCGGGAAACAGCTCATTTCAGTGTTAGCGTGATTACTAAATTGGAATTGGAGGATTTAGAACGCGGAATTATAGGTTCTTTTATGGAAGTGCTTGGGGAATTGTGGGTCAATCGGTTTGAGACAAGGAGGAAACAGGGTTGAGGAGTTTTTTTGCTAAACATAAACTGATACTCATTATCGCTACAATGATTCCATGGTTTTTTGTTGGAGGCCCGGGGTATGAAGGCGCACGCAGCTTTAAAGAAGCCTGGAATCTTGGCCATGTGCTGTTTTTTGCTGTTTTTACGGTGGCAGTCGACAAATATTTCTATCTGTGCCATCGACCAACCCTGGCAAAATTTTGTCGATATCTGTTGGTGGTTGCAGGTCTTGCTTTTGGCATTGAGTTCTTACAGACACTCTCGCCTGGCCGAGAATCGAGCCTGCAGGACATCCTGCTCGGGGTTGGCGGTGCAGTTTTGGTTCTGTTGTGGCATGCTTCAGGCCGGGTGAACACAGTTAGAAAAATTATCCTTCGCGGTTGTGGGGCGGGTATCATCATTATTTGCCTGGTGCCGTTACTGCTCACCCTTTACGATGAATACAGGGCATGGCGTGATTTCCCGGTACTCGGCGATTTTGAGTCGGCGCTTGAACTCTCCAGATGGGAAGACCAAGACCAAATAATCAGAGTGCAAGGACCGGTTAAATGCCGCAGCTTTGCTCTGAAGGCTTCGTTAACCACCGAAAAATACTCTGGCGTTGGCATACGCTATTTCCCGGAAAACTGGGGTACAGCCCAGGCCTTGACTTTTAGTGTCTATAACCCCGGGGGATTGGTTGTCCTCCATTACCGCATCCATGACTGGAAGCATACGGGGAGAAATCAGGAGTATGAAAACAGGTTTAATGGGCGAACCAGTCTCGCCTCCGGCTGGAATACGATTACCGTGCCGATTGAGGAGATCGTGAACGGGCCCAAATACCGAAAGATCGATCTGGCACATATTCGGGGTTTAGGATTTTTTGTCACCGAGCAACCGTCTGCGAGGGAACTGTATTTCGATGATGTGCGACTGCTCCAATGAGTTGCAAACGTTTGCATCTGGATTCACCCACTGGTTTTCTTGCCGATCGATAAATTTTGATTAGGAATTCCTAATAATTTTATATAGACTAGCGATATCGTTTATCAAGATGAGAGATTACTCAATCCATTTATCAAGGTCTTCCCCATGATTATTCATCGGTTCATTTCCGCCATTCTCTTGTTCAGCTTTGTTGTCACTCTGTCCGCCTGTATGGATGACAACGAGAAAAAGGCTAAGCATTACAAAAGGGCGCTTGAGTACATCAAGATTGCCGACGAGAAGGCGGCCGTCATCGAGTTGAAAAATGCCATCCAGCTCGACGCCAAGTTTGCCGATGCCCGCTATCAGCTGGGATTGCTGTATCTCAAAACCGGCGATCTCAAGGCGGCGTTCGACGAACTGCAGCGAACGGCAAGCCTTGACCCCAAGAATCTCGACGCCGGGATAAAGGTCGCGGAATTTTATCTTTTGTCGCAGAACAAGAAGGACAGCCGCAAATATGTGGAGCAGGTCCTCACCGTCAACCCTGAATATCTGGACGGCTTGGCCCTCCTGGCCAATCTCGAGCTGATCGATGGCAACTTTGAAAAGGCCCACCAGGCTATCGATAAGGCGCTCAGCCAGGACCAGAAAAACGATAAGCTCTACAATATTAAAGGGCGCATTCTGACCACCGAGAAGAAGTGGGCGGAGGGGGAAAAGCAGTTTCGCAAGGCCATTGAATTGAACCCGGAGTCGTTCACCAACTACCAGACCCTCCTCATGCACTACGAGCAGCAGAAAAACGAGTCGGAGGTGCAGGGGCTGCTGGCGGAAATGCAGCCGAAGTTTCCGGACAATCCGCAGCTCCAGCTGATTCTCGCCGGACTGTACCAGAAAAAGGGTGAAGTGGATAAGGCCGAACAGGCGATACTGAAAGCAATCACCCTGCAAAAAGAGGCGGTGTCGTTCAGGCTGATGCTCGCCGATTTCTATAAAAATCATCAACACTACGACAAGGCGGAAGATTCCTTGAAGGCGGCCCTTGGCGAAATGCCCAAGGATCTCCAACTCCAGGTGGCGCTGGCCGAGCTGCAGTTCGAGCTGCAGAAATTCGACGAGGCCAGGGCCGGCATGGAGGCGATCCTCGCGAAAAATCCGGGCAACGGCGGGGCCACCCTGCTCAAGGCCCGTTTCCTGATCAAGGACGGCAAGCATGACGAGGCGCTGCAGCTTATCACGCCGTTGCTCAGCGAGTATCCGAAATGGGCCGACCCCTATTATTATTCGGCGCTGAGCCAGCTGCGGCTCGGCAAATCCGAACTGGCCCAGAAGGCGATGGAAAGCGCCCTGCAGAACAATCCGCGCAATGACCGCTATCATGCGCTTGCCGGCCAGATCCACCTGGTGCGCGGCAACGGCGCGGAAGCCGGCAAGGAGGCGTCCATTGCCCTCACCATCAACCCGAAAAATTTCGTGGCGGTAAAAATCCTCGCCCAAGCCTATGTCCAGGAAAAAGAGTTTGCCAAGGCGGTCAAGCTGATCGAGGCGCTCAACGACAAGATCGTTGCCGAGGATAACGAATTGCTCGGCACCGCCGGACTGGCCTATCTCGGCGCGAACAACCTCGACAAGGCAAAACAGGCCTTCACCACGCTGCTTGCCCTTTCCCCCGACAATTCGCGGGCCCTGGGGATGCTAACGGCGCTGACGGTCGGAAAGGACCTTGGCAAAGGGATCGCCTTTGTTCAAAACTATATCACCAAATACGAGGCCGGTGGCCATTACCTGCTCCTTGGCGATCTCTATGTCAAAAACAATCAATTCGCCGAGGCGCTGCAGGCCTTTGAGAAGGCCCAGGAACTGAGCCCGGCCAATCCGCAGGGCTATATCCTGCGCGCCAATCTTTTAAACCGGATGGGCAAAATCGACGAGACCATCGGCCAGTACAACGAACTCTTGCAATCCCAGCCGAACTCCATTGCCGCGCTGATGGGGCTGGCGACCGCCTACGAAAGCCTCGGCCGTCTGCCGGAGGCGAAAGAAAAATATCTGCAGGTCCTGGAACTGCAGCCGACCCTGCCGGCGGCCACCAACAACCTGGCCTGGCTGCTTGCCTCCGAGGAAAAGGGTGATCTGGGGGAAGCCCTGCGGCTTGCGATGCAGGCCAAGCAGGCTCTCCCCGACCAGCCGAATATCGCCGATACCCTTGGCTGGGTCCATTATAAACGGGGTTCTTTTCCCCTGGCGATTACCCAGTTCAAGCAGGCTTTGGAAAATCGGCCGGAAGATGCGACGATCCGCTACCACTTGGCCCTCGCCTACTATGCCAATGACCAGAAGGCCGAGGCCATCACCCTGCTCGAGAAGGTGGTGGCTGGAGAGGAACAGTTCAAGGAACGGGATGAGGCTAAAGCGTTGTTGCAGAGTTGGAAAGGGAAGTAGCCGTTTGGTTGGGGGTGCTGGGCTCGGGTTGAAGGTGCACGGAGTATCTACGACTGCTGGAAAAGCTGGTGGTCGGCGATGATCAGTTTAAGGGACGGGATGAGTTGAAGGTGCACGGAGTGCACCCTACTCGAAATTCGAGGGAGGGTGCATTTCATGCACCTTTTCCTTAAGTAATTGGCGGCGGCCGGGCCTATTTGCCGAGGCAGAACTTGGCGAAGATGACATCGAGGATGTCTTCGGTGGTGGTTTCCCCGACGATTTCGGCCAGCTGGTCAAGGCATTCCTGGAGGTCGATGGCAATGAGGTCGTTGGTGAGGCCCATCTCGAGGGAGGTTAGAACCCGCCGACAGGCCTCGTCGGCGGCCAGCAGGGCCTGTTTATGACGAACATTGGGGGCGCAGCCCCCTTCCTCCCACTGCTCGTGCCCCGCCGTCACCGCCAGAAATATCGCCTGTTTCAACTCCTCGATCCCCGCCTGCTCTTTGGCCGAAATCGTAACGCACCGGCCGATCCCGGCCAGCGCCGAGAGATCAGGCAGCTGCCCACCGCAGATATCGATTTTGTTGATCACCGGCAGCACCGGTTTATGGCGGACCTGCTCGTAGAGGCGGCGGTCCCCGTCGCTGATCGGTCGGCAGCCGTCGATCAGAAAGAGCACCAGATCGGCCTTGTTGATCAGGTCGCGGGCCCTTTTAATCCCCAGGACCTCGACCTCCCCGGCCTCATCACGGATGCCGGCGGTGTCGATAACCCGCACCGGCATGCCGTTGATATCGACAATCTCCTCGATCGAGTCCCTGGTGGTGCCGGGGACGGCGGTGACCAGGGCGCGATCCTCCTGGAGGATGGTGTTGAGGAGGCTGGATTTGCCGACATTGGGCAGGCCGGCAATGACCACGGCGACACCGTCCCGGTAGAGGCGGCCGTGATCGGCGTTGTCGAGGAGCTTTCCCAGCGGCGCCATTACCTCCCGCCGCAACTGGTCAATCAGGTGACGGTGATCGAGGATCTCCACATCCTCATCGGGAAAATCGATGGCCACCTCGACCAGGGCGCGCATCTCGAGGAGGCTCCGGCGAAGGGGGTCGATCCTTTGATAGAGCGCCCCGGCCAGCTGTTCCTGGGCCAGGTCGACGCCTTTTCTGGTCCTGGCGGAGAGAATGTCGATGACCGCCTCGGCCTGGGTCAGATCGATGCGGCCATTAAGGAAGGCCCGCTTGGTGAATTCGCCGGGGGCGGCGAGGACGGCACCGCCTGCGAGGATGAGTTCGAGGACGCTTTGCAGAACCAGGAAGCTGCCGTGGCAGTGGATCTCGACGACATCTTCGCGGGTGTAGGTGTGGGGCGCGGCCATAAAAACGGCGAGCACCTCATCGACGATCCTGCCGTCAAGGGTACGGATATGGCCGTAGTAGAGACGGTGGCTGATATAGGCGCAGGCCAGATCCTTCGGTTGAAAGAGGGCCTTAAGAACAGTGAGGGCCTGGTTGCCGCTGATCCGGATAATGCCGATACCGCCGGCCCCGGGAGGCGTGGAGATGGCGGCAATGGTCCTATCGCTCTCGGAAAAATTCACTCGCTGGCTCGAAAGTAGGGTGCACTCTGTGCACCGCCCTTATTGTCTCGTGGGACAGAATTGAATTCTGTCCCCGGCTGACTAGGATGTTGGTGCACGGAGTGCACCCTACGAAAAACACCGGCGGTCACGACTCGCGGTTTTGTTTCGGGCCGGACTTGCCCTGCCGTCCCTTGCCCGTCGGGCGCTTCCGGCCACTCGGGCGACCACCCTTGCCGGGTTTATAGATCAGGATCTTCTTGAACAGGCCTTCGCCGACCGAACGGCTGCGGATCTCCTTATCCTCCTGAAAGATCATATGGATGATTCTCCGCTCGGAGGGGTTGAGACCCGGCAGGACCTGGGTTTTACCGTCTTCCTTGACCATCGCCGCCAACTCCAGGGCCTTCTGCTTCAACTCATCGAGCCGCTTTTCCCGGAAGGCCCCGACATTGATGGTCAGTCGCAGCCGCTCGACCACCCTGCGGCTGATGATCTTGCGGAGGATATACTGGAGGCTGTCCAGGACCTTGCCGTCGGGCCCGGCCAGATTTTCTTCAAACTCGCCGCGCAGGGTGCAGGTCACCGCCAGGCCTGCCGCCTCGATCTCGAGCGTCGACGGAAAGCCCATCAGCTCGACAATGCGCAGAACCTCGGCCTTGACGATCTCAAGACTCTCCGGGCTGGCCTCGCCCTCCTGCTCCTCGACACCGGCCGGCTGCTCGTCGTCGTCATCGTCCTCATCCGCCACCACTGTCTCGAGCTCGGGGAGGATCTCGGCCGCCATGGGAGTGACCGCCAACGGCGGTTCGTCAGCTGCAACAGCGGCAGGCAACGGGGTGGCAACGATGACCTCCGCCGCCACCACCTCCTCCTCGACATCGTCTGGTTTTATCTGAACCCGGATATACGCTTTCTTGCGGATCAGGCCGAAGATCCCGGTCGAGCCGGTTTCCATGACCTCGATGGCCAGTCTTTCCTGGGGGACCCCAAGGGTATCGCAGGCTTTTTTGATCGCCTCAGCGACATCTTTGCCGTAAAAATCTTTTTTATTGGAAGACATTCTATTTCCTTCTTCGAAAATATCTCAAGGGCCGTCCCCGCGGTTTCCGCGACCACTCACAATTAGGTACTCATTTTCAATAAGCTTTCAAGTTGGCTCGAAAGTAGGGTGCACTCTGTGCACCGCCCTTATTGTCCCGTGGGACTGAATTGAATTCTGTCCCCGGCTGACTAGGATGTTGGTGCACGGAGTGCACCCTACGAAAAACAAATGCCATCTTGAATGCAAATACGAATAATCAGGCTGCCGCAGCGGCAGTTTTTTTAGTATCCCGGTTGATCATGACCTGCTGCAGGATCGAGAGCAGGTTGTTGACGAACCAGTATAAAACCAGGCCCGACGCAAAGTTCAGAAACATAAAGGTAAAAATCACCGGCAGGAACATCATGATTTTCGCCTGGGCCGGATCGGCGGTGGTCGGCGAGAGCTTCTGCTGGAAAAACATCGAGGCCCCCATCAGCAGGGTCAGGACCGGCAGGCCGCCCAGGTAGGGAATGTCGAAGCCGAGCCACAGCCGGTCAGGGGCGGCGAGGTCGGTGATCCACAGCATGAACGGGGCATGGCGGAGTTCGATGCCCATCAGCAGCACCTTGTAGAGGGCAAAAAAGACCGGGATCTGCAGGACCATCGGCAGACAGCCGCCGAGGGGATTGACCTTGTAGGTCTTGTAGAGGCTCATCACCTCCTGGTTCATCTTGGCCGGATCATTTTTATACTTTTCCTTGATCTTGACCATCTTCGGCTGCAGTTTCTGCATGTTCTTCATCGACTTCATGCCCTTCTGGGAAATCGGCCAGAACACTGCCTTGAAGAGGATGGTGACCAAAATGATCGCCACCCCGTAATTATGGCAGAAGGCATAGAACCAGTTGAGCAGCCACAGGGTCGGTTTGGCAAGGATGTCAAACCAGCCGAAGTTAATCGACTTGTCGAGGTTGTAGCCGATCTCCTTGAGCATGGTCAGCTTTTTGGGGCCGTAGAAAACATGGTACTTATACTCTTTTTCCGTGCCGGGCTGGAGGGTGTCGAGACCGCCGGCAAGCTGCATTCTCGTCAGGTCATTGTTGCCCTGGATGATAAAGGAACCCCCTGAGCCGTCGAGCGGCACCAGGCCGCTCAGGAAATAGTTGCCCTCATAGCCAGCCCAGTCGATGTTGCCCTGGAGGGTTTTCGGGCCGTCTTTGAAGTCATCGGCTTTGATCTCCTTCAGTTCCCCGTTGACATAGGCGGCCGGGCCGCCGAACAGCAGGGTATCGGCGGGACTGTCAATCCCTAAGGAGTGCTTGTCGACCAGATGCAGTTGGGGCATCCCCTGGACCAGGGCGCCCGACTCATTTTTAACCTTGATGGTCAGGTCGATCAGGTAGCTGTCGTTGCTGAAGGTGTACAGCCGTTCAACCGTCAGGCCACCCGCCGCCTGCCCGCTCATCCGCAGCTCGCCTTTGGCCATGCTATCGGAGAGCTTGATGCTCTCCTGGTCACTGTCATAGAGCACCTGGGTACCGAGGACGCTCCCCCAGGA
>JBBRGP010000110.1:0-8131 GCA_038224105.1 Desulfobulbales bacterium
GGCCGTTTGCTTCCTCGCGCAGGGCTTTAATCATTTTGCCGGTATCGATGCCGACCGGACAGCGGGTCGAGCAGAGGCTGTCGGCGGCACAGGTATCCTTGCCCGGATAGCGATAGGCCTTGACCAGCGCCTTAACCTGCCGCGGTTCGCCGCCGGCGGCCATCTGCCGGCTGATCTCCCGCCGGCCGACGATGCGCTGGCGCGGGGTAAAGGTGAGGTCCCTGGAGGGACAGACCGGCTCGCAGAACCCACATTCAATACACTTGTCGACGATCTCGTGGGTTGCCGGCAGCGGTTTGAGATCCTTGATGTGGACCAGGGCGTCGTCATTGAGGATGACGCCCGGGTTCAAGAGATTGAGGGGATCGAAAATCGCTTTAATCTCGCGCATCAGCCCGAAGGCCGCCTCGCCCCACTCCTTTTCGACAAACGGCGCCATGTTGCGGCCGGTCCCGTGTTCCGCTTTGAGCGAGCCGTCGTACTTTTCGACGACCAGGGTCACCACCTCGGCCATGAAATCGCGGTACCGCACCACCTCGGCCTGGCTGGAAAAATCCTGGGTGAAAACGAAATGGAGGTTGCCGTCCAGGGCATGACCGAAAATGATCGCCTCGGTATAGCGATATTTCCGCAACAGTCCCTGGAGATCGAGGGCGGCCTCGGCCAGGTGCTCGCCGGGGAAGGCGACGTCCTCGATGATCACCGTCGTGCCGGTCCTGCGCACCGCTCCGACCGCTGGAAACAAGCCTTTGCGGATCTTCCACAAGGCGGTGTATTCGGCCGGGACATCGGTGAAGACGGTGGGACGGACCGTCGGCAGGTCTTTTATGGCCTCACGGATCTGGCTAATCTGGGCCGTCAGGGTCGTCGCCGATTCGGCCCTCGTCTCAACCAGGAGAGCGGTAACAGTGCCCTCCAGCTCCCGCAGATAGGCGGGCATCCCCGGCTTCTCCTCGACTGAGCGCAAGCCGGCCCGATCGATCAGCTCGGCGGCGGCGACCGGCTGCCGGCGGAGGATCGGAATGGCCCGACAGGCAGTCGGCACATCCGGGTAGAAGATAAGAGCACTGGCCTTGTGGCGATGCTCGACGACGGTTCGATAGACCACATCGGAAATAAACCCCAGTGTCCCCTCGCTGCCGATCATCAGATGGATCATGATGTCGAAGGGGTCGTCGAAATCGAGGAGGGCGTTAAGGCTGTAGCCGGTGGTATTCTTTATTTTGAATTTGTAGCGGATACGTTCGGCGAGCTGTTCGTCGCCCAGCACTTTTTGCCGCAGGCGCGTGAGTTTCTCGAGGATCTCGCCGTGGGTGCGGAGAAATTCGGCTCGGCTTTTGTCGTCGGCGGTGTCGACCGCGGTGCCGTCGGCCAAAACCATCCGCATGCTGTCGAGGGTCTGGTAGCTGTTCTGCTCGACCCCGCAGCACATGCCACTGGCGTTGTTGGCGAGGATTCCGCCGATTTTGGCGCTGTCGATCGAGGCCGGATCGGGCCCGATCTTGCGGTCGAACTCGGCCAGGAAGGCATTGGCCTGGCTGCCGATGATTCCCGGTTCCAGCTGAATCTTCAAGGCCTTGTCAAAGACCCGAAACCTTCGCCACCCCTGGCCCAGGCGGACGAGGATGGAGTCGGTGACAGCCTGGCCGGAGAGGCTGGTGCCGGCCGCCCGAAAGGTCACCGGCAGCCTCAGTTTATGGGCCTCCCGCAGAACTGTCCGAACCTCTTTTTCGTTTTCGACATTGATGACGATCTTCGGGATCAAGCGGTAAAAACTGGCGTCGGTCCCGAAGGTCAGGGTCCGCAGCGGATCGGTGATAATGTTGTGGTGAGGGAGGAAAGAGGCAATTTTTTTACGAAAGCTTTCATATCGTTCTGGCAGCATCGGGCACCTCATATCAGATTATTTCTGGGGCGGCCGACAGACCGCACGCGGCTTCCGGACGGCCCGGAGGTTCTGCGCTTTTGTCCTTGAATCCCAATCCGCCGATTGTCAAAGCCGAACAAAGGCGCTACAATCATCCGGCATTCATTCATCTTTTTCAGGGTCAAGACAGCAGCGAAAAAACCTTTTGTGGAGAACGCATGGTCACTTCAATCATTCTCATGAGCGTCGAACGGGCACACATCAACGCGGTCGCGGAACAGTTGCGGGAAATCCCCGGCATCTCCGAGGTCTATTCGGTAAGCGGCAATTATGACCTCGTGGCAATTGCGCGAGTTGCAACCAACGATGAGCTGGCCAGCCTCGTCACCAAAAAAATGCACGCCATCAAGGAAATCCTCAAGACGGAAACCATGCTGGCCTTCAAGGCCTATTCCCGCCACGACCTGGAGGCAATGTTCGCGGTAGGGCTTTAGAAGCGCGGTTATTTGTTGCTGCAATCGTTGCAGATGGTTGCCTGAAATCTCGGATCCGCGCCGTTTTCCAGGACATCGGTGAAGCCATGCCACTCGCCGTCGTAGGGACTGAAAATCCTCCGGCACTCGCGACAGGCCTTGATGCCATTCTCGAGCATCTCCAGCTGATTCAAGGCCTCCTTCAATTCGGCAACCGACTCCGACAGCGATGCCTGGGTGCGTACCAACCTCTCGGCGACCCGCACCCGCGCCCGGAGTTCGTTATTGTTGAAGGGCTTGGTCATGTAGTCATCGGCGCCGGCGTCAAAGCCCCGGACAATGTCGGTTTTACTGTCCCGGCCGGTAAGCAGCAGGATATAGGGATAGCTGAGCGTCTCCATTTCCTTGACCCGGCGGCAGACCTCGACCCCATCCAGCTCCGGCATCTCCCAGTCAAGGATGGCGATATGCGGTGCGTCCGGCTTCTGGAACGCCGCCCACGCCTCATTCCCATTGGTCACGCTTTCTACCCGGTAGCCCCAATTCTCGAGACTTACCTGAACCATCATCCGGGTTGTAAATTCGTCTTCGGCAATGAGTATCTTCACATCCGTCCCCCACAGATTTCATCTTGCGGCAAGCTCTCGAAGCCGCGTTATATGCCGCATATTATCCGGAATCCGCCAAGGTTTGTCCACCTAAAAGTTGCCAGGAGACTAACTATATCAAATCACGGATATTTTCATTTGGACACCTTGACTTTTTACCATCGGAATGTCAATACATCAACAAGTAATCGGCGTTTTGCCGCCGTTATCGGCGGAGGGACAGGCGTTTCACTCCTCGACAGACCATGGGCAGACACAAAAGGTAAAGAAAAGATGACCACCGACAACCCCTTTGCCCTGAAGTCCCCGTTTGTTTCCGGTAACCGGACGGATGGGTCGGCAACTCTTGCCTGGTGGTTTATCTTCGCCAAAGACCGACTTCTCGTTGCTGCTCCCGGGCAACAGCCGGCGGCCATTGGCAGGCGCAGTCCGGAGCAGCTCGGTCTACTGCCGATTTTTACCAGGTATCTCGGCCGGTATGCAACCGCCGACTGTTATGTCGCGGAGGTGACGGATGATCCCCCGGCCCCGCCGGATACCGAGTTTCGCGATCTGCGCAGCCTTTTCGGGGTATTGCCGGAGGATCTTTTCTGCCTGGCCGGAAGAGCCATCCAGATCGTCCACTGGTACCGGGAACATCGATTTTGCGGCAAATGCGGGACCGCAATGGTTGATCGCCGTACCGAATTTGCCAGAAAATGTCCGAGCTGCACCTTCATAAGTTACCCCCGGCTGTCACCGGCGGTGATCATGTCGGTGATCCGCGACGACCGCATACTCTTGGCTCGGGCCCCTCGTTTTCCCCCGGGGATGTACAGCACCCTGGCCGGTTTCGTCGAGCCGGGCGAAACCCTGGAGGAGGCGGTCAGCCGGGAGGTCCGAGAGGAGGTTGCCATAGAAATCAGCAATATTGAATACGTGGCCAGCCAGCCCTGGCCCTTTCCCCACTCGGTGATGATCGGTTTTACCGCCAGCTACGCGGGCGGGGAGATTCGCGTCGACGGCAAGGAACTGGAGGATGCCGGCTGGTTTTCACCGGTGGACCTGCCAGCTCTCCCCTCGAAGATCTCCATTTCCCGGTTTCTCATCGACAATTTTATCAATCGCCGGGCAGAGTAGCCATGACACGACCATCCGCAAACGACAGCCCCGGCCCCTCAGAGAAAACTCCTACGCATCGCCATGATTGAACAGCGCCCAGTCGAAATCCCAATCCGGGTCACCGAGGAACTGCGGCAATACCGGGACCTTTTCAGGTTGGCCCCGATCGGCATCATCCGCACCACCCTTGACGGCCAACTCCTCGATGGCAATGAGGCTTTCGCGGAAATGCTCGGCTACAAAAACTTTCAGGAGTATCGCGCACTGACCGGCAACAGTGTCACCGACCTCTATGAGGATCCGGAAAGGCGCGCCAACCTCCTCAAGCAGTTGACCCATGGCGCCGCACCCCTGCATTTCGAAAGCCGGTGGCGCAAAAAGGACGGGACCCCTTTCAATTGCCGGCTGCATGTGCGGACCGCCCTTGATGACGGGGGGGAAATCCAATATTTCGAAGGGTTCATCGAGGATATCAGCCGCCAGAAGGAGGTCGAAACGGCCCTGCGGGAAAGCGCCGAGCAATACCGCAGCGTCTTCGAGAATACCGGCACCGCCACCATCATCATCGAACGAGACACCACCATTTCCCTCGCCAATGAGCGGTTTGTCGCCCTGACCGGCTACAGCAAAGAGGAGCTGGAGGGGAAGATTAAATGGCCGGTCTTCATCGCCAAGGCCGAGGATCTCGAAAGAATGATGCGATACCATGTATCCCGTCGCCATTCGGGCGGCCAGGCACCCGTCGAATATGAATTCACTCTGCAGGATAAACACGGGGCGTGCAAGGATGTCTTCCTCCGGATCGATATGATCTCGGGGTCGGACGCCAGTATCGCCTCCTTGCTCGATATCACCTCGGTGAAAACGGCACGACGCCATCTCCTGGAAAGCACCTCACGGCTGCATGGCATCCTCGAGGCCTTTGAAGGCTCGATCTACATCGCCTCCGGCGATCATCAGCTGCTGTTCATGAACCGCAAACAAAAGGAGGCCTTGCCCGCCGCCCCGGCCGGCCTGCCCTGCCATAAGCGGCTGTACGGTCTTGACACCACCTGTCCTTGGTGCGACGACGCCAAGGTGTACCAGGGGCGTACCGAGAAATATGAATTCCAGAATCCGGTCGACGGCCGCTGGTATTACGCGGTCAGTTCGCCGATCTATGAAGAGGAAAACCGGATCTCACAAAAACAGACGGTGCTCCTGGACATCCATGAACGGAAGATGGCCGAAGAGACCTTGAAGGAACGGGAGAACTATTTGGCCCGCGAAAACCTGCGTCTCCGCGAAAACATCCGCGACCGTTACAAGTTCGGGGCGATTATCGGCAAGAGCCTGGCCATGCAGAAGATTTACGAACTCATCCTGCGGGCGGCTGCAAGCCATGCCAATGTCATCGTCTACGGCGAATCGGGAACCGGCAAGGAACTGGTGGCCAAGGCAATCCACGGAATGAGCGACCGGGCCGAAAGACCGTTCATCCCGGTCAACTGCGCGGCCATTCCGGCGGGTTTGATGGAGAGCGAATTTTTCGGCTACCGCCGGGGTGCTTTTACCGGCGCCGACCAGGACAAGCCCGGGCTTTTCGATCAAGCCGACAGCGGCACCCTGTTTCTCGATGAACTCGGAGAAATCACCGAAGCGATGCAGGTCAAGCTGCTGCGCGTTTTGGAGGGTAACGGCTACACCCCACTCGGCGGTCTTCACCTCCGTCAGGCCGATGTCCGGATCATCGCCGCAACCAACCAAAACCTGAGAGGCCTGCTTGACAGCGGGCGGATGCGCGAGGATTTTTTCTATCGCATCCACATCATCCCCATCACCATCCCCCCGCTCCGCCAACGCCCGGAGGATATCCCGCTGCTCGTCGAGCACTTCCTGCAAAAATACTCTCCCGACACCAACCCGCCGCCGATCCACGGCCAGGACCTGGAGATGCTGATGAACCACACCTGGCCGGGCAATGTCCGGGAACTGGAAAACACCATCCAGCGCTACGTCAATCTGCGCATCCTCGAGTTTCCCGGCAGGCTCGGTGGCTTTGGCATGACGGAGACCTTTCGGTCGCGTGGCACCGACATCAGTCTCGCCCTGCCCCTGCGCGAGGCGAACCGATTCTTTGAACGTGACCTGATCCTCCGCCACCTCCAGGCCTGCCGCTGGAACCGCACCCAGGTCGCCGGACGGCTCGGGATCGAACGAAAAACCCTCTACCTGAAGATGCGCCAACTGAAACTGGCCGACGCGGGTGATGAGTAATTAATTACCCGATTCGAGTTATTTCAATTATTTCCATAAAAAACCTGCTAATTCAGCACTATACAAACAACCCCCAAATTACACCGAGTCATTTTTTTCCCATCGCGGTCCGGGCGACCTGCCGACCTTCCCCCCAATCTCCAGCAATTGCTCCATTTTTTGTTATCCAACAGACCTGGCACTGATTTTGCTTCAGGGTTTCAAACCCTTAAACCGCCCGCCGCTTGCCTCCCCTGTCCCTGAAGGACACAGGCCAAGAGGTGTTCCGGCGGCCTTGCCATTCTCACTTCTTCCGCAAAAGGAGCACCCATGCCGACCAGAATCCTTACCCCCTCCCCCTCCGCCTACGCGTTTCCCCTGCTCATCAAATCTTTACTCACTACCCCTCTGATCTATGCGCCGAACCAGAAGATCATCTACCGGGACCAGCGGGAGTTTACCTACAGCCAATTCGGCAAGAGAATCTGTCAGCTGGCCCATGCCTTGACAAAACTGGGGGTGCGGGCCGGGGACACGGTGGCGGTTATGGACTGGGATTCGCACCGCTACCTGGAATGCTACTTCGCCGTACCGATGCTCGGCGCGATTCTCCATACCGTCAATGTCCGGCTGTCCAGTGAACAGCTGCTCTATACCATCAATCATGCCGAAGACGACGTGCTGTTGATCAACAGCGAATTTCTGCCGATGCTCGCCGCCATCAAGGATAAACTGGCGACGGTAAAAAGGATCGTCCTCTTAAGCGATAGCAACGAACCGGCGCCGGCCGGTCTCGACCATGAATACGAGAAAATGCTGCTGGAAGAGCCAGAAGAATATACCTTCCCGGATTTTGATGAAAACAGCGTCGCCACTACTTTCTACACCACCGGCACCACCGGCCTGCCCAAAGGCGTCTACTTCAGTCATCGGCAGCTGGTTCTCCACACCTACGGCACCCTCGCCGCCCTTTGCGGTTACGACAGTCAGGCCAGAATCAGCTCCGCCGATGTATACATGCCGATCACCCCGATGTTCCACGTCCATGCCTGGGGGATGCCCTACCTGATGACCACCCTCGGTTGCAAGCAGGTCTATCCTGGGCGTTATGAGCCGGCCACGCTCCTGCGACTGATTACCGCCAACAATGTCACCTTCTCGCACTGCGTGCCGACCATCCTCCATATGCTGCTGTCGCACCCGGCTATCGCCGGCTGCGACCTGTCTGCCTGGAAAGTCATCATCGGTGGCTCGGCCCTCTCCAAGGGCATGTGCAAACAGGCGCTCGACCATGGCATCAACCTCTACACCGGCTACGGGATGTCGGAAACCTGCCCGATCCTGACCATCGCCAACCTCAAACCGCATATGCGGCAATGGGATGAATCTCGTCAGATCACCATGCGCTGCCGGACCGGCCTGCCTATCAGCAGCGTCCAGCTGGAAATTTTTGATCCCTGCGGCAAACCGGCCCCCCATGACGGCAAATCGACCGGCGAGGTCGTGGTCCGCGCCCCCTGGCTGACCCAGGGCTATTTCAAGGATGAAGAGAAAAGCCAGGACCTCTGGCGAGGGGGATGGCTGCACACCGGCGATATCGGCTATATCGACGAAGAAGGGTTCCTGCAGATCACCGACCGGCTCAAGGATGTCATTAAAACCGGCGGCGAATGGATCTCCTCACTTGAACTGGAAGACATTATCAGCCAACACCCCGGGGTGAGCGAAGTGGCGGTCATCGGCATCCCCGACCCCAAATGGGGGGAGCGGCCGATGGCTCTGGTGGTGCCCAAACCCGCGAACAAGGACAGCTTAACCGCCGCCGAGATCCTTGCCACCATCCAGCA
>JBBRGP010000111.1:0-8128 GCA_038224105.1 Desulfobulbales bacterium
TTCTCCTTTGTCGAAGCCCTCATCGACGCCGGCGTCAAATCCGGCCTGACCCGGGTGATTTCTGAAAAACTTGCGCTCCAGACCGTCTCCGGGTCGGTCAAGCTTCTGAAGGAAAGCGGAGAACACCCCGCTGCGCTCCGAGGCAAGGTGGCATCGCCCGGCGGGACCGCCATAACCGCGCTCCACGTTCTGGAAAAGGTCGGCTTCCACGGCATCATCATGGATATCGTTGAGTCAGCCGTCATTCGCTCCAAGGAGCTGGGCAAACTCGAATGACCTATAACTCGACCCCCTTCCGGATCACGAAAAGACTGGCGATTAAGAGCGCCGGGCTGATCACCAAAAAAAATGACGATCGCCCGGACGAATACGCCGCCATCCTCTCCCTGTGGTTGCGGCAAAGAGGTATCGCCGTCGTCCTGAACGACGACATCGCCGCCGACCTCGACCTGATCATCGTCCTGGGTGGGGATGGTACCCTGCTGCACATTGCCGAAAAAGCGGCCCGCCACTCCATTCCGGTGCTCGGCATCAACATGGGCAACCTCGGGTTTCTGACGGAACTCACCGAAAACGAGACGTTTCTGGCCCTCGAACGGCTCCTGACCGGGGACGTGACCATCGAAAATCGGCTGATGCTGCGCACCCGTCTTCTGGCGAGCGACCAGCAAACCGCCTTCAGGTATGCTCTAAACGACGTGGTCATCACCAAAAACGTCCTTGATCGGCTGCTCAACCTGTCGACCACCGCCGACGGTCAATACATCACCACCTATAAGGCCGACGGCCTGATCTTTTCTTCCCCGACCGGATCGACGGCCTACAACCTCTCGGCGGGCGGCCCGCTGGTCTACCCCGGTCTGGCGACGATCACGGTGACCCCGATCTGTCCGTTCATGTTGAGCAGCCGACCGATCATTCTTCCGGCCGACAAACGGATCAAAACCCGGTTGGCAACGGGGAGCACAAGTGACCATGCCCAGGTCATCATCGACGGCCAGCCCTTCTGGGAGATGAAAAACGGTGACGAACTTGAGCTCGAAACCGCCAAGCATTTCCTCCAGCTCATCGTCTCCTCGACCCGCGACTATTTCACCATCCTCCGCAATAAGCTGCACTGGGGATATCAGAAAAAAGTGTAGCCCTTTTGCGGGCAATGTGTTTCGAATGAAAGAGGAAGAAATCCTGCCGCGGGCGGACGTAGCCTGCCCTGTTCACTACCTTTTTTTCTTAATGCGATATTTTTTCATTTTGTACTGAAGCAGACTCTTGGTGATGCCGAGTTTTTCGGCGGCTCGGGCCTGGACGTAATCGGTATCGACGAGAGCATCGGTGAGCATTTTCTTCTCAATCGCATAAAGGACGTCGTTCAGACCGGCATCCTCCGGAAACATCTGCCGGAGTTCGATCTCATGGCCAAGCGGCGACGCTTCCTCGGCGTACAGGATATCCGGCTGGACGTCATCTGCCTCGATCACGTCGTTGCTGCAGAGGATGGCCGCCCGCTCGATGGTGTTTTCGAGTTCTCTGATATTTCCTTCCCAGGGCAGTTTCATCAGAAGCTTCAGGGCGTCGGGGGAGATCTGCAGCTGCGGCTTGAGCAATTCCTTGCGGTATTTTTCAACGAAATATTCGGCGAGCAGCCGCATGTCATCCATGCGTTCCCTGAGCGCCGGCAAGGTTATCGGGATGACATTGAGCCGATAGAACAGATCCTCCCGGAACCTCCCGGCCGCTACCTCTTCGCGCAGATCTTTGTTGGAGGCGCTGATTATTCGTACATCGATCTCCAGGGTTTTACCCCCGCCGACCCTTTCAAAGGTTTTCTCCTGGAGTATCCGCAAGAGTTTCGCCTGTAAGGCCAGGGGAATCTCGCCGACCTCGTCGAGAAATATCGTCCCGGTGTCGGCAAGTTCAAATCGTCCCTTGCGCATCACCACCGCCCCGGTAAACGCGCCTTTCTCATGCCCGAACAACTCGCTTTCCAGAAGATTTTCCGACAGTGCCGCGCAGTTTACCGCGATAAACGGCTGCGATTCCCGGGGGCTGTTCATATGAATCGCCTTGGCCACCAGTTCCTTGCCGGTGCCGCTTTCCCCGGTGATCAGCACCGAGGCATGGGTTGGCGCCACCTTTTCAATGAGCTGATACACCTGGATCATTTTCGGGTTTTTGCCGACCATGCCACTGAACCCGGACTTGCCCCGGATCTCATCGCGCAGCCTGGTATTCTCACAGATCAGCGAATAGTGCTGGACGGCTTTTTTCAGAGTGATGATCAGTTCATCGTTGGAAAAAGGCTTGGCAAGGTAATTGAAGGCGCCGGCCTGCATGGCCTGAACGGCCTTATCGACCTCGGCAAAGGCGGTAATGACGATGACCGGCAGGTCCTTGTTTTTTTCCTTCACCTTCTGCAGCAACGCCAGGCCATCCATGACCGGCATCTGCATATCGGTGACTACCGTATCGAGATCGACGCTTTCGACGATCTTGAGACCGGTCGGACCGTCGGGCGCGATGAAAACCTCAAACCCCTCGTCTTTTAAAAGTTCCGACAGAACGACAAGATAATTGGGTTCGTCGTCCACTATCAGAATCGAATGCATGGTCATGGTCTCTTCCTTCAAACAAATTGCGTCTTTGGCCCGGATCGTCAACCCTGCTCCAGGCGGCGCTTCATCTTTTCGAGTACGTTCATCGGGACCGAACAGTTTTTTCCGCCGGCGAGGGTAGTGCCAGGGCGGATAGTGCCATGATAATCACTTCCGCCGGTGGGGAGAAGATCGAGACTATTGGCCATGGCCATGAGCTTTCTCCTGAATTGGCGGGAGTGGGTCGGATAGTACACCTCGATCCCCGCCAGCCCCATTTCTTTGAGGGTGGTAATGAGCGCGGTCACATCCCCCCCCACCTTCGTCAGTTGCTGGGGATGGGCGAGGACGGCAATGCCCCCGGCATTGTTGATCATGGCAATTGCCTCCTCGGCCTGAAAAACCAGCCGGGGGGCATAGGCCAGTCCTCCCCTGGCCAGATATCTGGCAAAGGCCTCTTCCATGTTCTCCACCGCGCCTTTCTGTATCAACAGCTTGGCAATATGCGGTCGGCCGCCTTGACCGTGGCCGGAGATTTCCTCCAGTTCCTGGAAGTCGATATGGATACCGAGTCTGTCGAGGTTGGCGAGGATGACCTTGTTCCTTGCCAATCGTCCTTCCTGGAGACGGTGCAGGGTGACAAGCAGCTCCTCATCCATGCGCCGGAACAGATAGCCGAGCAGGTGCAAGGCACAGTCGCCGTGTTTCACGCTCAATTCAACACCCGGGACGATCTCGACACCCAGCGTATCGCCGACCTCGATTGCCTCTTCAAGGCCGTTGATCGCATCATGGTCGGTGAGGGCAATAGCCGATAAGCCCTTGTGCCGGGCATAGTGCACCAGTTCGGTGGGCGTCATACTGCCGTCGGAAAAATTCGAATGCACATGCAGATCAATAGACATCGTTATGCAACTCACCAGAGTAAATGATATAATCCCGCATCGGCAGGTCGGGCAAGGCGACATGGAAAGATGGCCATCGCTCCGGACACTTCACATAGTATAACAATGATTCACCTGCAATAACAATATAGCTATGCAGAATTACATATTTTCCTTTACTTTTTCCAGTGTCGTCCGATAAAGTTCCGATAGCTACCAGTTCAATTCCAACGGAGAAGCTCCATGCCTTTTTTCCCTCTGTCTCTTTTAGTCATCTGTCTACTCTGTGGCTGCACCAGTCGAATTCCCGAACCGATAACCTTTCCCTATTCCCAGCAACAAAAAATGCAGGCCTCGCAGCACTGGCAAGTGTTGGCGGAAGACCTCGCCAACCGCATCAACAATGAACTGATCATCACCGACAACAGCAGCAAATTGGTTTTCGTCAAACAGACCTGCGGTGACGAGGCCACGCCCTGCGGCTCGGCGGAAACCAGCAGTTTCAATGAGGCGTTCCGGGATCTGCTGATCACCAACCTGGTCGGGTTCGGCATCCCGACCAAAAAACAGAAAGACGAAGAGACCATAGAAATTCTCTATAAAGTGCAGCTCGTTCGCCACACGGCCGAGCGTATCCGCACCCTTCAACCGGGGCTGCTGACGACGCTTTCGGCGGCGGTCGTGGTCTTTCGAAACGTACCGGCCGAGCTCCTCACCGTCGCCGCCGGCGCCGCGGCCGATGTCGCCAACACCAGTTTAACGAACAACGAACATTACGAGATAATTATTACAACATCGTTGATCAACGGCGGTAAATATCTGTTTAGGGCCTCCGACATTTATTACATCAACGACAAGGATTTCTGGCATTATCAGGAGCGACTGCCGCAGGCCAGGACCATAACGCTGACCAGCAGTGAAAAAACCAAGGTGCGGGATGCCGACAAACCGTTGCCGGTAACGGTCCGGCCCGCCCCGGAAACCACTCCGCCGGCCGATTCGGAAGGTAAAAAAGATATTTAGAGGTAACATCATTATGAACACCTGCCGCTTCGCCGACCTCTGCTCCGCCCTGGTGCTCATGCGTCGGCCATTTTCCGGCGTCAGTATCGTCCTGCTGCTCCTGCTGGCCTCCGGCTGCACCAATCTCAACGGCACCCGGTTTGAGAAAATCCTCGGCAAGGACGCCGACCTGATCGATTTTTCCTATCAGATAGCCGACGCTCTGGTCGAACGTTCGATGCCGCCGTTGATTCCTCGCCACCCGGACATGCCGGTCCTGGTAACGACCTTTGTTGATAACAACGACCTCACCCGGACCTCCCCCTTCGGCAGATTGCTCCAGGAACATATTGCCTCACGGTTGGTGCAACTCGGCTATACCGTGCGCGAGATAAAACTTACCGGAACCCTCAACATCGAACCGAAATCGGGGGAGACGGTGCTCTCCCGAGATCTCGCCAAAATTATCGGCGCGCAACCAACCCAGGCCATACTTGCCGGCACCGTCGCTCGCTCCGACCGTGAGCTGTATGTTTCCGCACGACTGATCTCGCCGGAGAACAGTAATATCATCGCCAGCTACGATCATCAGCTATACATGGACGACAATATCCTGGCGATGTTCGGCCTGAGACGCCAGGAGGAAGGTGGCCAGCCGATAGTCGAACCTCGCCAGCCCCGGCGGTTCTCGGTATTTTGGTAATCCACGCCATGCCTATGCCGCTGCACGGCAAGACCGCGCTCATCCCCGGCGCGTCGCGGCCTATCGGCCGGGCTATTGCCCACACATTCGGAGCCCGGGGGGCCGCCCTGATCCTGCCGGTTTTCGATTGGCCGGAATCTATCGCCGAAATGGACCAGGAATTTCATGATGCCGGGTTCCAGTGTTTGATACTTCCTGTCGATCTGCGCAACCGGGAGGAAGTTGTTCGGCTGGCGGAAAAAGTCGATGCGCGCTATGGAGCCCTCGATTTTCTGATCAACAACATCGAACGAGGAGGCATGCCAGTCATCCACGGCAGCTACGATCTGCCCGACAATCAGCATCAATGGAGCCTCGAAATAGAAACAACATTGAATTCGAAGTGGCTGCTTTTCCATTATTTATCAAACCTCATGCAGCGCCGCCCCGGCGGCGCGGTCGTAAACCTTTCCTCCATCGCCGCGGTAACCGGCAGAAGCGGACCGGCGGCGGTCTTTTTCAATGACGGGTACAGCGCCGCCAACCGGGCAATTCAGTCCTTTACCGAGACCTGGGCACGGGAGGCGGCCCCGGCCATCCGAGTCAACGAACTGATGCTTGGTTTTATCCGGGGCAGACACGGTGAAGGCACCCGGGGCTGGGGAATGTTGACTGAGCAGGAAAAAAGGGACCTCCAGGACGGGATTCTTCTTGACCGCACCGGTCTCCCCGAAGAGGTTGCCGAGGCGGTGTACTTTCTGGCCGTGGAGGCCAGCTACATCACCGGCGCGACACTGCGCATGGATGGCGGCTTTCTCCTCGGCGGCAGCAGGGTTCCCCCGCTGCCGCCAGGGATTTTCGCCTGAAAGCCCACCGGGGCTGTTCCATCCGTCTGGCCTCCGCGGCTGGTTCGTTCACCATCGCTCTGGCAGGGGTTACGGCTTGAAATTTCTCAAGATCGTTTTCTTTTCCTGAATGTGACGGCGTAGCGGGCGATGATTTTCTTAAGTTGCCGGCGGTGCAGGCCATTTTCGGCGAATTTGATACCGCCCCCGGCAGCGTCACTTCTGACAATTTGCCCGGAAAGGGAGATCTGTTCGGTTTCGATGCCTTCCCCAATGGTTATGGTCACCTGACAATTTTCGCCCAGCGGCAGCTTTTCGCCCAGCGAGAAAAAACATCCGCCGAGACTGATGTTGGCAAGTGAACCGGTGTGGAAGGCATGGACCTGATAAAGAGATAAAATACTCGGCACATTCAAAGTGATACGGGTGAATAACCGCTTTTCTTCAGTCACTTTGCTGGTCCTTTTGGCGGGAGGCGTAACCACGTTATTTGTGGGAAAGTACCTGCTTGATGGCAGTAGCGAGTTTGCGTCGCGTTATCGGTTTTTCGAGAAAATGGGAAACGCCGAGGGCCTTGGCTTTGACTATCTCCTCATTTTTCGAGTAGCCGCTTAAAAATATCGTTTTCTGGCCGGGACGGATCTCGAGAATTCTCTCATAGGTCTGGCGTCCGTTCAGTCCATCCCCCATAATCATATCCAGCAGGACCAGATCGACCGGCCGGGATTGGACGAAGGCGATGCCTTCCTCACCGCTCCCTGCCGAGAAGGGGACATAGCCCATGTGAATAAGCATTTTCTCCATGGTCTCGTTTTGGTCCGGCAGATCGTCAATCAACAGAATTGTTTCTCCGTTGCCCTGCACCTGACGGTCGGCATGGGCATCATGGGAAACGACAGCGTTGGAGGGCGCTGCCGGCAGGTAAATCTCGAACACTGCCCCCGGTCCGTTGTCTTTCACCTCAATCCAGCCTTTATACTCCTGGACGGTGTTCCAGACGATGGTCAGACCGAGACCTGTGCCGCTTTTGTCCATTTTCTTGGTCGTGTAAAACGGATCGAAAATATGATCGAGATCCTTCTCCGGGATGCCCGGTCCGTTGTCGGCCAGGGAGATCTTGACGTATTCCTCGCCGGTCGGAGCCGCGGCGCTGCTTAACACCGGGTGGATAAACCTGCAGTTGCGGGTGGAAATTTGAATGACGCCGTCTTCCTGCACCGATTCAAGAGCATTGCCGATCAAATTGAGCAGAATCTTGTGAAAATGCTGATGCGAGCAGCAGACGTGGTGCAGATCCTGCTGCAGATTGGTTTGGATGACGACATTCGGGAACTTCGCCAACCGTTGACAATGTTCGATCGAATTGAGGTGATTTAAAATTATGTCATTGATATCCTCAACAAAGGTCGGAGTCGAACCGCCCCGGGCAAGCATGACGAGGTCGGCGACCACCGCCGCGGCCCTCTTCCCCGCCGCCTGAAATATGATCGATAACGACTTGCCGGGATATCGGCGGGAGGATCTTGTCGAGAAATATTCCCCCTTCCAGTTCGTCCCTGGTAAAGCCGAACATCGCAAAAAATTGATTGTTGGCGTCGATCAGTTTGCCGTTTTCATGAACGACGATGCCCTCCCAGGACGCCTCGGCGAGAACCTGAAATCTTTTTTCGCTTGCCGCCAACTCCCTGGTGAGCCGATGGTGTTGCAAGGCTTTGTCGATGGTCTTGACCAGCAATTCATGGTTGATCGGTTTACTCAGGAAATCGTAGGCTCCCAGCTTCATCGCGGTGACGGCGATTTCGACGGTGCTGATACCGGTCAACATGATGGCGGTGGTAGGGATGCAAAAAGTCTTGATGTGATTGAGAATGTCGCACCCGGTCATATCCGGCAGGTCAACGTCGAGCAAGGCCAAATCGAAATTGTGGTCGTTGAGCAGCCTTATCGCTTCGGTGCCGGTCAAGGCCATCGTGCACTGGTAATTAAAGTAGCCCAGGTTCGCATGCAGACTCTTTACGAATCGCTTTGCTTGCGTACTCCAAGGAGCCGCCAAGATCCCTGACAGTTTTATGCACTATAGACAGCCCCAGACCGGAGTGGCCATCTCTTTTGGTGGTAATAAAA
>JBBRGP010000112.1:0-8105 GCA_038224105.1 Desulfobulbales bacterium
GGCCTGCAGGGCATTCAGTAGTAGATTGAGGAGGACCTGGTTGAGCTTGTCCGGATCGACCTGCAGCGGCGGCAGATCGTCGGCCAAGCCAAGCGTGATCGATATCCCGTACGATTCCGCATCGACCTGAATGAGCGAGACGGTCTTTCTGATGACCTCGGCTATGGCCGTCGGCTCCCGCTTGAGCTGCCCCGGTTTGGCATAGTCCAACAGTTCGCCGATGCTTCGATTGAGTCTCTCCACTTCCTTGACCAGCATCTCGGCGGTTTCCACGTCCTTACCAGACGCCGACAGATGCGACTGCAACAGCACCGCCAGTCCCTTGATGGAGCTTAACGGATTCCTCAGTTCGTGCGCGACGCCGGCGGCCATTTTGCCAAGGGCCGCCAGCCGTTCACTACGCTGCAGTTCCTTCTCGAGCTTCCCGAGGCTCTGCTGGGAACCTCGTAAACCCCTGAGGGTCATGGAGGAAAGCGCCCCGCCGATACCAACCAGCAGGGTGACGATCGACAGGATCACCACCTGGAGAAACTGTCGCCTGAGGGAAGAGGTGAATTGCTCGAAATCGAGCTGGACGACATACATCAGCCGCATCTCAGTCAGCCGGTTCATCTGCTCCTGCATTGCGGCTATTTGCGGATTATTGGCGAATCTTCTCATCATCCGCCCCCGGCCGGGTCCCCGGTCATGGCTCTCGGAATCCCGGCCTGGTACATTGGGCGGAAGATGCCAGGATACCACCTGGAATTTTTGCCTGGCCTGCGTCCCCGCTCCATCACGGACGATGCGGGAGATGAAGGGCGGCTGCCCTTCCGGTTGCAGGAGCCGGATAAAGGTCTGGGTTTCCGCATCAATGGTGGTGATCGCCGTTTGCAGCCCTGCCTCCGCGACAATCTTGCCGGCCGAATCGACGAGCAGCACCGACTCCACCCCCGGTTGCTCGACCGCCTGCTCCATCGCCGCCTGGACCTGGCTTTCCCAACGCATCTCGGTCTCGCCGGATCGTCGATTGTCGCGCATCGCCTCCCGGGCGGAACTGTTGATAAACCGGATCAGAGTGAGGCTTTTTTGGACGAGAGCCTCATTTATCAACTCCTTTTCCCGTTGATAGTTGCTGACGGTAAATACCGCCAGCAGCAGGACCAGGAGGGTGCAGGCGATGGCCAGCATCCACGGAGAAAAACTCAGCAGCAGGTTGCTGTTCTTGTCACTCTTGGTCGGAGTCGGCATAATTGGCGATCTTTTCCAGAATTACCTTGGAAATCATATAGGTGGGAACAATCCCCTCATCCCCCATCGGCCCCGAGGCGAGAGTCTGTCCGCTGACCAGCGGATTATCCGAGGCATAGTAAGCGTAACGGGTTTTCATTCCGGCCGGGATGTGGCCCTGGATGATTGCCCCGCTGATCGCCCGCTGGTAATACCCCCCTTCCATCTCCAGACCGACCGCCCGCCAGGCCGAGGAATGAAAACGTTCGAGGACATCGCGATTTTGCAGGGAGGTGCCGAGAACGGTGACCATCGGGCCGGTATAGACCGTCACCGTCTGATCAAAATCGGCGGCCGAGAGTTCGTTGTCGACTCGATAATTATCGGCGGTTCCTTCCATCACATGGGCGGTGGCCAGCATGATGTCGCCCTTTTTGCCCGGCAGCACCCCGGCTTTGCCCATGATCGAAATCGACTCGATCTTCATCGGCAGGTAGCGGCCATCGCGATACACGGGCCGCAGCAACTCGTCCATGATATCGAAGGCCTGGGTCCCGAAGGCATAATCGATGACGATGAGGACTGGTCCGGTTTCTTTGAGAAAATGGTAATTTATCTTCAGGGACGGATGGAGGTGCTGTTGGTCAAGTTGGGAGAGGTCCATGATATTGACATCGATACTCGATCCGGATTCATCGCGGTGATAGGAGAAACCGTGCTTCCGGGCATATCTTTCAACCTCTTGCCCCCGGTCCCGCACCACTCTGACCATCCCGTACAGATCATCCGGCACCCCTTCCCCCGATTCGGCCAGCACCCCCGGGCCGTAGAGGAGATTGCGCATCGAGTGCATATTGGCGCTGATCACGTGCAGCGGCCGATCCTGAAACTGGAGACGGCCGAGCGTCAGCTTCAGCGCCTTGGCCCACATCGCAGCATACTTCTGATGATCGATCATCTCATGGAGGGATGGGGTGAAATAGATGATCAGTTCGTTTTCCTTTAAACTCTGTTCCGCCATCACCCTTTTGCCGATCCCGTGAATGATCGCAAAGAGGCCGCTGTTGGAGTTGTGTTCGCGCCGGTTGTTTTCCAGATAGTCGTAGGTTTCCCTGGTCTCTTTATAGGTCCTCCCCAGAATAATCGAGAGATTCCAGATGGCCTGCTCCAACTCTTCGCCGGCGAGCGACTCTTCAATGGCGACAATACGCTGCAGATCCTTCCATTCGGAACTCACCCCTTCGGCCCTGGTGCAGATCTGCCGATAAATTTTCCAGGCCTCGATATTGAGAAAGGTGATATGGGTGAGGATATCGTATATCTCGCTCTTGCCGGTGGTAATGACAAAACAAAATTCCTTATCCGAGACCGCATAGGACGCCCTTCTTCTTTTGAACGGGACGATCTTCTCAAAAGAGGTGTCCTGGAAATCCTCCTGGGCGGTTAGGATGATCCTGGTACAGTGTTCAATGCCCTTGGGCATTCTGTCGAAAACATATTCGAGGCCCTGCAATTCGACGATCCGGGTGTCGACCATCGAGCCATAGATCTCCGGACTCAACTGCTTCAACGCCTCCGCCAGTTTTTCACCAACCTTGCCGGAGGGCTTATAAGAGCCCTGGAGGATCAGCGAATCGGAGAGAATCTTAAAGGTGCGAATGGCAATCCGTGCTTTTTGGGATTTGGAGAGTTCCTGCATGCATCCTCCTGCGGGCAAATCACCTTTTTCAGTGCTGCAGCCGATCCATCAGCGCGTCTATCAGCTCAGACCGCCCCTGTCCCGTCTTTGCCGAGAAGAGGATTCGGTCCTGGTGGTCGATGCCGTGGCCAGTATCGAGAAGCCGACTGTTTTTTTCCCGGAGACTGCCGGAGATCTTATCAATTTTGGTGTAAACCGGTAGACAGGGGATGTCCTTTTCGCGCAGCCAGTGAATAAGCTGGGTATCCTGCAGCTTCGGTTCGTGGCGGATATCGATGATGACCACCACGCATTTCAGACCGGCCCGTGTTTCAAGATAGGAGGTAATCAGCGACTGCCAGCTGTTCTGCATGACTTTCGGGACCTTGGCAAAACCGTAGCCGGGCAGATCAACGAGAAAAAACCGGTCGTCGACCTGAAAAAAATTCAAACCCTGGGTCTTCCCGGGCCTGGCGCTCACCTTCACCAGACTTTTTCGGCCGACAAGGGTATTGATCAGGCTGGATTTGCCGACATTCGATCTGCCGGCAAAGGCCACCTCCGGCAGCTCCGCCACCGGAAGCTGACTGAGATGATGGGCGCTCAGGAGAAACTCGACATTGCCAAATGCATCCATATTCATCTCCTGTAAAATATTTGCCGCTCTCGCAAAGGGTGTCAGGGGGGCCAGCCTCATCACCCTCCCGTTCGTCCGAGTCTTCTTACCGAGGTTTGTTCAGATCACCTTATTCAGGGAATACTCGATAATCCCTTCCGCGCCGAGTTTCTTGAGCCGCGGAATGAGATCTCTGACGATATCTTCCGAGACCACGGTTTCGACGGAGTACCAATCCTGATTGTAGAGGCTGGCGACGGTCGGGGCATTGATGCTCGGGAGAATGGCGACGATCTCGTCGATCTTGTCGCTGGAAACGTTCATCTTCAACCCGACGATGCGATCGGCGCGCAGCGCCCCTTGCAGCAATAATGCAATGTTTTCGATTTTTTCCCGTTTCCAGGGGTCATTCCAGGCGTCCTGGTTGGCGATGAACTGGGTGTTTGATTGCATAAGTTCATGGATGATACGTAAACCGTGGGCCCGGATCGTGCTCTCCGTTTCCGTCACCTCGACTATCGCATCGGCAAGCCCCGAGACCACCTTCGCCTCGGTGGCGCCCCAGGAGAACTCGATGTCGACATTGATATTTCTTTCGGCAAAAAACCGTCTGGTGACATTGACCAGCTCGGTGGAGATTTTCTTGCCTTCGAGATCCTCGAGCGTCGTGATGCCGGAATCGCCGGCGACGGCGATCACCCATCTGGTAGGCCTTCTGCTGACCTTGGAATAGATCAGGTCGCACACCAGGACGGTGTCGGACAGGTTTTCCATCGTCCAGTCTTTGCCGGTGATCCCGGCATCCAGCATCCCGCCTTCGACATAGCGGGACATTTCCTGGGGCCGGCAGATTGAGCAATCGAGCTCCGGATCATCTATTTTCGGAAAGTAGTTTCTGGCGGCCGGTTTGATCAGCCACCCGGCTTTTTCGAACAGCTCTATCGTCGCGACTTCAAGACTGCCCTTGGGCAGCCCCAGTTTCAACTGTTTCATGACCATTTCTCCCGTGCTCCTGGTCGTTGCCTCGACCCTTCGAGCCTTTTTTCCATAGACGGCTTCAGGATCGAAGACCTTTAAGCCCTCAGTAACAAGGTGATCGCCTTCAATCCGCCGGTAAAAGCAGGACCTGTGGCCGGTATGACAAGCAGCCTGACCAACCTGTTCAACTTGATACACCACCGTATCCTCATCACAATCGACGAGAATCCGACGGATGATCTGAATATGGCCGGAGGTTTCCCCTTTCAGCCAGAGCTTGTTGCGCGACCGGCTCCAATAATGGGCCTTGCCGGTTTTGAGGGTCAATTCCCAGGCGGTTTTATTGATATAGGCCAGCATCAGGATTTCATGGGTTTGATGATCCTGAACGATTGCCGGCAACATGCCATCGGCGGTTTTGTCAAAATTGAGTGCTTTCATTGCTTTTCATCGTTTTTTCGCATCGTCCAACGGTCTGGGCAGCCGTGGCGCTGCCCAGAATCCTGGAAAAGATGACTAAACTAGACAGCCCAGGCAACTTTGTCAAGCCACCATCACCGTTTTATTACTTTTCATGCTTTATGCTTGCATAAAATTGCCCATCGACTTAAGCCGATAAATAATTACTCTAAGGAACTCATAACAGTTTTCCGTCTCTCTTTCACTACCAACCAGGAGTACCGCTATGCCACACCCCCAGGCTCAAGATACGGTAGTGCTTGCCTTCACCGGCAGGCTCGACAATGGTGAAATCTTCATCACCTCGGACAAAGACAAACCGCTCAGGGCGATAATCGGCAACTCCGACCTCCCGCCCACCCTCGAGGGGGGGATTGCCGCCATGAAAATCGGGGAGACCCGCAAAATCCGCGTGCCGCCCGAGGAAGGATTTGGCCCGCGCCAGAAGGAATTGATGCAGACCATCGACAATCAAATAATGGTCGATACGCTGCACCCGAAACCGGGTATGATTGTCACCCTGAAAGTAGACAAAGACGGCACCGAACAGGAGATTCCGGCAACCGTCATCAGCGTCGATGGCTCGCGGGTCACCGTCGATTACAACCATCCGCTGGCCGGCCATCATCTGACCTATGACGTGACCCTCCTGGACATCGCCGCCCCCACCCGGCAGGGCTCCTGACAGCTCTGATCCCGGCTCCGCCCACCTCGATTTCGCCGAATCGGCAGGATCGAAGGTGGGTTCTCTTCCCCCCTCCTCTGCAATAATGCGAAAAATTTCTGTACATCCGTTTTTCCTTATGTATAACCAAGCTGAGTTCTCAATGGATATCCAATCAAATGCGGAGAGTAGGTATGGACATAGAAGACGACGAAATATTGCAGGGTTTTATTGAGGAATCCCTCGAGCACCTGGCGGATATAGAAAATGACCTGCTGGCGATTGAAGAAAGTGGTGCGAACATCAATGAAGATCTGGTCAACAAAGTCTTCCGGGCAGCGCACTCCATAAAGGGGGGGGCCGGTTTTATGGGCCTTACCACCATCCAGGAACTGTCGCACGCAACGGAAAACGTTCTTGGCATGATTCGCAGCAAAAAACTGATTCCAACTCCGGAAATCATCAATGTCCTGCTTATCGCCTCGGATCAGCTGCAGAGTATGATAGAGGACATTCATCACAGCAATGAGGTGGATATCTCTTCGCACCTCCTGCCCTTGAACGCCATAGCCGACGGATCCTTCTCACAATCGCCCGCGGAAAAACCTGGCCAAGCGGAAAAGCCCAAAGCCCAGCCGGAGGTTAATAAGGCCGTTCCGCCGCCGGTAGAAGAACCGGAACCACATGCGCCGCCGCCCGCCGACCCGCCAGAGGAACCGGCCTCCTTCAGTCTTTCCGACGACACCGACGAAGAGGGAGAAGATGACGCTAGCGGTGAAACCGCCACATTCCCCGAAGCCTCAGACCGGGGCGCCTTGACCGGCGGCAGGAACAAGCAATCGGGGCCGCCGGCCAAGGCGGATTCGACTCTCCGGGTCCACGTCAGCCTTCTCGATTCGTTGATGAACCTCGCCGGCGAGCTGGTGCTCAGTCGCAACCAGTTGCTGCAGACCATCGGCTCGGACGACCTGCGCAATGCCGAGGCGGTTGGCCAACGAATCGACCTGATCACCTCCGAACTGCAGGAAGCGATAATGCTTACCCGCATGCAGCCGATCGGCAACGTCTTCAATAAATTTCCACGGGTGGTCCGGGACCTCGCCAAAAAGCTCCACAAATCGATCGACCTCAACATCGTCGGCAAGGACGTCGAACTCGACAAAACGATTATTGAGGCCATCAATGACCCCCTCACCCATCTTGTCCGCAATTCGGTCGACCATGGCATTGAAATGCCGGCCGACCGAAAAAAACTCGGCAAATCCGAAGTCGGTCTGATGGTACTGAAGGCCTATCATGAAGCCGGCCAGGTAGTCATCGAGATCAGCGATGACGGCAAAGGTCTTGACGGCGAGGCCCTGGCGGCAAGCGCCGTCAGCAAGGGGTTGCTCACCGCTGAACAGGCCCAGGTCATGTCGGACAAGGAAAGGATCAATCTTATCTTCCTACCCGGTTTTTCGACCGCCAAGGAGGTCACTGATGTCTCCGGCCGAGGCGTCGGCATGGATGTCGTCAAGACCAACCTTGATCAACTGGGGGGCAATGTCGACATTATTTCCGACAAGGGTGCCGGTACCACCATTTTGATCAAACTGCCGCTGACCCTGGCCATTATTCCCTGTCAGATCATCGAGACCGGCGGGGAGCGGTACGCCATTCCCCAGGTAAACCTCGAGGAACTCCTCCGCATCCCTGCCAATCAGGTGAAAAATCGGGTCGAAAGGGTCGGCAATGCCGAGGTGGTTCGACTGCGGGGGACACTGCTCCCTCTCATTCGGCTGGCGGATGTCATCGGTATTGAACGGACCTTTTACGATCTTGCCACCGATGAAGTCAAACCGGACAAAAGAGAGCAGACTGCCGATCGGCGTGGCCGGGAATCACCGCTTTTCCGCAGTAGCGGCGAGGCCGGACCAAAACCGCCGCCGAGGAGTGAATTGCCCAGCCGTTCGGTCCTCGATCGCCGGTATTCCGCTTCCAGCGCCCTCAATATCGTCGTGGTATCGACAGGTTCCATGAAATACGGGTTGATCGTCGATCGTCTCCAGGATTCCGAGGAAATCGTCATCAAACCGCTGGGGCGACACCTGCAACAGTGCCGGGGATATGCCGGAGCGACAATTATGGGGGATGGCCGTATTGCCCTCATTCTCGATGTCAGCAACCTCGCGAGAATGGCCCGCCTCACCTCCGTCGACGGCTCCGACCGGGCGGCCGAGGTTGCCAAAGCCGCCGAAGCGGCACTCAGGGCGAAAAAGGACCGCCAATCGCTGCTCATCTTCAAAAGCTCGGAGACCGAACATTTTGCCGTCCCTCTCAATCAGGTCGAACGGATCGAAAAAATCAAACGTTCCGATGTTGAGAACCTGGGTGGAAAAAGGGTGATGAAATACCGCGGCGGCAGTCTCAGCTTGATCTGTGTCGATGATCTGGCGATGGTCAATCCGCTCGCCGATCAGGAAAATCTGCTGGTCATCGTCTTTAATATCGCCAAACGGCCG
>JBBRGP010000113.1:0-8022 GCA_038224105.1 Desulfobulbales bacterium
GGGGATATCTTTGCCGGCTACATCGCCAAGAAGATGCTCCCCGCCGGAACCATCCGCCAACTGGTCCTGGCAACCAACGCCAACGACATCCTGGCCCGTTTTGTCACCAAAGGCGATTATTCTCTGGGCGAGGTGAAAATCACCTCGAGCCCGTCCATGGATATTCAAGCCGCCTCAAATTTCGAGCGTTATCTGTACTATCTCTTAGACAGCGACGCCTCGCGAACCAAAGAGCTGATGGAAGAATTCGCTAAAACCGGAAAAATCGACCTTGCCGGCCATTATGATCAGATTCGCCGGGATTTCATGGCCGCGGCGGTGACGGAAAGTGAGGTGACGGAAACCATCGCCGCCTTTTACCGGGAGTATGATTATATCCTCGACCCGCATACCGCGGTCGGGGTTAAAGCAGCACAAAAATTCAAGACGGTAGGGGTTCCCATGGTCTGCCTGGCCACCGCCCACCCGGCAAAATTCGGCGAGGTCGTGGAACGAGCTATCGGCCGGCAACCCGATATCCCCGAATCCCTCATCGGCATCACCAGCAAACCGGCGCGCTGCCTGTTAATGGATGCGGAAAAGGCCAAAATCCAGGAGTTCCTCGCGACCAACGCCCTGCAGCCGTAAAAGCCGGGCGCGGGGAACTCTCCGCCCGCCGGCCGGCGACGCGAACCTTGACAAGACGCAATGACTACTCTAATGTACGTGATGAGCGGGTTGTACGTTTTGACTTCCTCAGAAGTCTTGTTTTCATTTACCGTTTTTTCAGCGAGGTAATGTATGTTTGGACTTGGTATGCCAGAACTTATTGTAATTCTGGTCATAATTGTAATCATATTCGGGGCGGGAAAACTTCCGGAGATCGGTTCCGGTATCGGCAAGGGCATTAAGAATTTCAAAGAGGCCACTAAGAAAGAAGAAGAGTCAAAGAAGATAGACGAAAAAACCAAAGAAACGGATAACCAGAGCTGAATCCGGCCACCCTTCCTTTCGATCAACTGGAGATCATCATGTTTGGACTTGGAACCCCTGAACTTATAGTTATTTTAGCAATCGCCTTTCTCGTTTTCGGTGGCAAAAAACTGCCGGAAATCGGTGCGGGACTTGGCAAGGCTATCAGTTCCTTCAAAAACGGCCTGCGCGACGTCGAGGAAAGCGGCAAAGAAATGATCAACGACCTCCCCGGAATTAAAGAAGCGGCAGAAGTAAAACGACACGTCGATACCGTGAAAAATATGGGCAAGATCGAGAATATCCTGAAATAATCCAGCTATCTCCCGACCGCCTTGTGGTCGTAACACCATTTGCCGAGAGTTGCAACGCCAGCACATTTCCCTCAATTTTTGTCGAGTCGTTCCATCCCTTGACCGCCGTGACCTCACCCTCAGCCTCTACCGCCAAGTGACACCCTGGATGGCTTCAGCTTTGCCACTGCTTTTCCATCCTTTTCAGCTGAACGCCGTCCTTGAGCAGGCGGCGCCACAGATCAGCCTCGTCGGGCGGACAGCACACTCCGGGCCGGGCACGAAAAAGTCCTTGTCCTCCTTGCATTTCTTGCTCTTGACTTTTTTGTTACAACTGGATAAATAAATTGTTCCGGTCATACGTTTTTGTCTTTGTTTATCCCGCAGGACCCCCCCCACCAGGTCTGCATCAGATAGACGTTCATCAGTGCCGTCAGGCAATTTTTCAAGACATCAGGAGAAAAACATGTGTCGTTTAGCCTTGAAAACGGCCCGCGAGCCGTTTTCCCCTTATGAAGTGCTTACCGCGATGGAGGCCATGAAAGAGGGGTACGATGGCTCCGGACTCGGCCTCCTGCTGCGGGGCATGGAATTTGAAGATTTCAAATACAACCCGCGCTTCCCCATTCTGTCCGGTATCGCCCATACTGAAAAGGCCTGGCACCGGATGACCGATTATATGGAGGAAATGGAGTACGAACTGAAGTACGATCATCGTTTTGCCATGCGCCAGGAACTGATCGAAGCGGAGGATCGCTATCGCTATTTCATGCGCGCCTACCGGATGCCGCTGGCATTCCGCAATGAGAGCGATGAGGTGAGGGAAACCGAACTGCTGCGGGCCAGGTTGGCTCTTCGAAAGCTGAGCACCGAAGAAGACCCTCTGACGATCTTCTCGTTCTACCCCGATGTCGCGATGATCAAAGAAGTCGGCTGGCCGATGCAGGTCGGCAACGCCCTCTGTCTCCATGACGGCCAGCTCAAATCGAGAGTCTGCATGGCCCAGGGCCGCCAGAACACCAATTACGGGATCAACCTCTATGCCTGCCATCCTTTTTTCATTCAGGGAATTTCGACCATGACCAACGGCGAGAACACCGCTTTCGTACCGATTCGCGATTGGCTGCTTGGTAAAAAATTCTCAGGATACACTGGCTACCAAAGCGACAGCGAAGTTTTCACCCATATCCTCCACTACGCCCTCAAAAAACTGAAACTTCCCCTGCAGGCCTATAAGCATATCATTACCCCGCTCAGCAATGCCGAACTCGCCAAACACCCGCAGGGTGAATTTCTCGCCGGCCTACGCCAGGTCTGCAAGAGATTGATCATCGACGGCCCGAACGCGGTGATCGGCACGCTGCCCGACGAGACCGCTCTGCTGGTCATGGACCAGAAAAAACTCCGCCCGGCAACGGTCGGCGGCCGGGATGGCGTCTGGGGCATTGCCTCGGAGATCTGCGGGGTCGATGCAATGATCCCGGACCGGGACGCCTCCCTCGATTTTCAGCCGATGCGTGAACATACAGTAATCATCCCCCCCCATCGAAAGGAATTAGAAATATGGTCTCAGTACGATCCGTTTCCGTTACCCCTAGCAGCCTGATCCCGGCCGATCTCCAGTGGATCATCGAGCACCGTGAAGACCGCTGCACCCTGTGCGGCAACTGCACGACGATATGCCCAAAGGGTGCCATCCGCCTTGCCCATATGCGGCAGCGACTGCCCAAGCTCGATGTCTTCAGCAAAAAACGGGGCAGTGAGTATCGGGTATTTACCGGGATCCGCCAGGAGACCGATCCGGCTAAACTCTGTATAGGTTGCGGGATGTGCGCGATGGTCTGCCCCAACGAGGCGATTACCCCGGCACTCGGGACCAACGAGAACCGGACGATCTTTTTCGAAAACCGCAAGGGCGAACCGATGAAACGCGGCGGGCGGCGAAACGCCTCCGGGCCGACCCTCCTCGACCGGATTATTTTCGATCGGATCTCGATGCTCACCGATCCGGCCCTCGATGCCGGCCGTCATGAATTTACCGCCACCACCACCCTTGGCCGGGTCCTGTCACCGGAGGAATTTCTCGAGCGGACGGTAAGCGGCGGCTGGATTCCCCCGACCCGGGAGATTTTTCCCTTCGTCATCGGTTCGATGTCCTTCGGCGCCCTGTCACCGAACATGTGGCTCGGCCTGCTCCAGGGCGTCGCCTACTGCAACGAGGTCCTCGGCATCCCCGTCGTCATGTGCACCGGCGAGGGCGGCTGCCCGCCATGGGTCCTGCGCAGCCCGTACCTGAAATATATCATTCTCCAGATCGCCTCCGGTTATTTCGGCTGGGACGAGATCATCCGGGCCATCCCCGAGATGCAGTGCGATCCGGCGGCGATTGAGATTAAATACGGTCAGGGTGCCAAACCCGGCGACGGCGGCCTGCTCATGTGGCACAAGGTCTCCAAACTCATTGCCCGGTTGCGTGGGGTCCCCGAAGGGGTCGATCTGCCGTCGCCGCCGGTCCACCAGACTCTCTACTCCATCGAGGAGAGCGTCATGAAAATGATCCAGACCCTGTCGATGGCCTTTCTCCACAAGGTTCCAGTCTATCCGAAGATCTCCGCCTCAACGTCCGCCAAATCGGTACTCAACAACCTGGTGCGCAATCCCTATGCCGCCGGACTGGTGATCGACGGCATTGACGGCGGGACCGGCGCCGCCTACAACGTGTCGATGGATGCCACCGGCCATCCCATTGCCTCCTGCGTCCGCGACTGTTACCTCGATCTGGCTGCCCAGGGCAAGCAGAATGAAATCCCGATCTTTGCCGCCGGCGGCATCGGCAAAAACGGCAACGTCGCTCAAAACGGCATGGCCATGATCATGCTGGGCGCCTCGGGGGTGCACATCGGCAAATATATGATGCAGGCCTCCGCCGGCTGTCTGGGCAACGAAAAGAACCGCTGCAATGTCTGCAACCTCGGGATCTGCCCCAAGGGGATCACCAGCCAGAACCCGAAGCTCTATCGCCGGCTCGATCCAGACAAGGTCGCCGAACGGGTGGCCGAGGTCTTCATGTCGATCAATACCGAGGTCAAAAAGATCATGGCGCCCCTGGGACGCTCTCAGAGCCTGCCGATCGGCATGTCTGACGCCATCGGAATTGCCGACCAGGCGGCGGCGGAGAGACTGCGGATAAAATACACCTGCTAGACGGCACGTTAAGATCAAAGCGGTGGGCGATGGGGAAACACGCCGTCCCTCACCTCTGTCATAAGGAGTTTTCAGTGGCTACAACGGTTATCAAAGGTCGCGATGAACAGGGTGAGCGCATCAGCTCGATGGAGTTCGAGAAACTGGTGCGTCAGGCCGCAACTTTATCCTCCGACCTTCACCTCGAGTCGTACGGGCAGCACAATATCGGGATCCGCCTGCAACGGCAGGACGGCCTGACAATTACCGTCAAGGGTCCGTCCGGCCAGCGCCTCGGCTGCATGGGCATGCCCGGCACCACCATCATCTGCCAGGGATCGACCTCCGACGACGTCGGTTATCTCAACATCGGCGCGGAGATTTCGGTACTTGGCGATGCGACCAACGGCGCCTGTAACGCCATGGCCAACGGCAAGGTCTACATCGGCGGCTCGATTGGCGCCCGCGGTCTGACCATGACCAAGTGGAACCCGGAATATACCAGACCCGAGCTCTGGGTTCTCGGTTCAACCGGCGACTCTTTTGCCGAGTTCAACTGCGGCGGGGTTGCGGTGGTCTGCGGCTACAATCCCAAAAATTCCGCCAATGTCCTCGGCTACCGGCCCTGTGTCGGAATGGTCGGCGGGATCATCTATTTCCGCGGCCCGATCGACAATTCATACCCCAAGACCAATGCCAAGCTGACGGTCCCGAGCGACGATCAATGGCAATGGCTGAACACCAATATTGTCGATTTTCTAGTAAAAATAAACAGACCCGAGCTTCTCGCCACCCTCACCCGCCGCGAGGAATGGCAGGTTCTGCTGCCGATTACCCCGCAGGAAAGGGCGCTGATGTTCTCGGGGCCGATGCCGATGGCCGAATTCAGAAACGACCACTGGAACAAGGCGTTTGGCGGCGATCCGTTACGTGATATCGCGCCGGGTCTTGATCGAAGCCACATCGAGGTCATCGTCACCGGCGACCTGCGCCGGAAAAGGCCCTACTGGGCCAACTGTGAATCGGCCGCTCCGTGCACCTACTACTGCCCGGTACACATCCCGACCGTCGACCGGCTCCGGCTCATTCGTGAAGGGCGGATCGACGAGGCATACCGGCTGATCCTCGAATATACGCCGTTGCCGGCATCGGTTTGCGGAGCGGTCTGTCCCAACCTGTGCATGGAAAACTGTTCGCGGCGCGGGGTCGATGAAGCCATTGACGTCCAGGTGCTCGGTCGAGCGGTCAGCACCCATGAACCCCCGCCGGTCGCAGAATCATTAGGCAAAAAGGTTGCCATCATCGGCGGTGGACCGGCCGGAATGAACGTCGCCTGGCAGCTGGCTCTGGCTGGTATCGAGGCGCATATTTTTGAACAGGACGGCCAGATCGGCGGCAAACTGGCCCAGGTCATTCCCTGGGAGCGTCTCTCGCAGGCCATCTGGGATCAGGAGATCAAGCGATTCCTCGCCACCCCCAACATCCGTGTCGAGGTCAATGTCACCATGACCCGGGAGAAATTTGCCGCTCTCCAGCGGGAGTACGATTATGTCGTGGTCGCAGTGGGAACCCACACCCCGCGGCGGCTGCAATTTCCCGGCCACGAAAAGGTTGTTGCCGCTCTCGACTTTTTGAAAAAAGCCAAGAGTGCCACCCCGCCGGCCGTCGGCAAGGAGGTGGTGATCATCGGTGCCGGCAATGTCGGCTGTGACGTGGCCTGCGAAGCCTACCGGCTGGGTGCGGATAAAGTGACGCTGGTCGATATCCAGAGGCCGCTGGCCTTCGGTAAGGAGAAAGTTGCCGCCGAAGCTCTTGGGGCTCGTTTTCGCTGGCCGGTACAGACCCGCGAAGTCACCGATGCCGGACTTGTTGCCATGGACGGCGAGCTGATACCGGCCGACACAGTCATTATCTCCATCGGCGATGTGCCGGCCCTGTCTTTTCTGCCCGAATCGGTCGAAACCGTGACCGTCGGCGGCGCCGCCTGGGTGGCCACGGACCGCGCCCATGTCACTTCCGATGACCGCATCCTGGCGGTGGGCGATGTGGAAAGACCGGGCCTGGCCACCAATGCCCTGGGGGCCGGCAAAACCGCGGCTGAATATATCATTGCCCGCTGCAAGGGGCGGGAGTGGAAACCGTTCGACAAACCGGTTATCCCCCAAAAGGCTCTGACCATTACCCATTATATCCCGATGGAGACCGGCACAACCCAGCAGGGCCAGGCGGATCGCTGTCTTTCCTGCGCCGCCTGCCGCGATTGCCACCTCTGCGAAACCATCTGTCCCACCGGGGCGATCAGTCGCCGGGAAATCCTCACCTCGGACGGGGATGACCAATTGTCTCTGGCGACGGCCTATGAGTATGTCTCGGATGACGATAAATGTATCGCCTGCGGCTTCTGCGCCGACACCTGTCCGTGTGGAATTTGGACGATGAACGCCTTTTAGTCACCTGCGGATCAGCCGAATACAGACATCATACCTGGCCGTATCGATGTCGGCGGGAAGAAGTCCGGCATCCGGCACCATGATCGTCAATACCCTGCCGGCCTTGGGGTCGTTTACCTTTTTGGTCCGTCTTTCCCGCCCCGACGGTCCGGCTATCCCCTTGCGAGGAGTTCGGACATGCAGCAACTGCGCCTCGATAAAATTGCTGCCGGCCGGTGGCGGCTTGGTGCTCCGGGGTCGCGGAGGGGGAATGGAACCGATAATAATTTCCATAGTATACACTCCTTTTATGGCGGTTTCTTGAAGAAATACAGCATCTCCTGGAAAACAGCAAGAAAAGTTATCGGGCCGGGGATCGGCACCGGATCAGCCCGCTCCCTTACCATCATCCCCGCCGGTCATCGGCGCCAGACCGCGGAAAATTCAAGATCATGACCGATCTCCTTAAAAAAATTCTCGAACCGATCAAGGAACTCCAGAATATTCGCGGGATCGACCTGCCCATCGGTCTGGAGTTTCTGCAACTCGTCGTAACCGGCCCACCGGGTGCAGGAAAATCATATTATATCGACAAAATAGGCGGATGGCCTAATGAAGGCTATCTCGATTTGACGCACAAGAACTGGTGGAAAAATCAGTCACTCGTCTTTCGTCCCCGGGAGGTTCATCTGGGCCTGCCTTTTCATGGCTTCAAAGAGGCACTGACGGTATTCGACAAAGAATGGCTGAGTTGCCCCATCCCGCCGGCGCTGGAATTTGCGAGGATTAAAATCCCTCCGGCCAAAAAGCACCTCCTGCAAACCGATTGGCGAAACAGGTATATCTTTGAATTTCTTATCCCCAACCCGTCGACGATATATGAGCAGCGACTCGCCCGCCAGAACGATGGCTATTTCCCGGTGGACGAAAACCTCAGCCTGGACATGGTCAGGCAGCAGGTTGCCGTTTATCGCGAAGTGGCGCTCTATCTGCACCGAGCCGGTCTCAATGTCTATCTGCGCAAAAGCCTCGACAAACCCCCGATGATCATTGCCGAAAAGGGTATTGCCAGTGTGCCTCGCTGGTCCCTCGACAAGAAGCCCCGACGGCCGAGCCTCAAGAGCGCCGCCGGTTGGACTTGGCTGTTCCGCAACCATTACCCGATT
>JBBRGP010000114.1:0-7943 GCA_038224105.1 Desulfobulbales bacterium
ACCCGGGATGAAGCCTTTCTATCCGGCGGATGGCTTCAGCCAGGAGTTCCCCGCCCACCCCGGTTCTCCTGATGGAAAAATGGGTAAGCAGCCTCCCGATGGTGGGAACATCGCCCACCTTACGCGGAGGGATAACCCGTAGGTAGGCCATCGGGACGGTTTGGCCGCCGTCTGCCTGATGACCGACAAGATGCCAGGCACCCTGGTCGAGGCCGTCGCAGTCGAGATATGGGCATTGCTGTTCAACGATGAAAACTTCCTGTCGCAGGGCGAGTATTGCATAGAGCTCCCCGCCTGTTAATTCCTCGAAGGTATACCACCGCCAAACAATTTTCATGTATTGCTCCCCCTATCCCCGGTGTGTTTGCCATGTTCTTCCCTGTTGCAGTTCTCCTGAATATTGTCTTTAATGGATTTCGCTCAACGCGGTTATTGAGGCGATTGTGCCGCATTCATAGGATGCTGGGCGGCGAGTTGTCAACAGGTAATTGTCGAGTGTCTGTCCGACAATGGCAGGCAGACAATAATAAGGGCTTAAGGAATACACAAATATCTCTATGGTACGGGCAATCATCTCTTTTTTGGCGAGCGTATTGGCAGCCGTGCAGGCTGTTCTCATCTATAGCGGGGCAAGGGGTCTGTGCTTGAATGACGGGTGCGAGATCGTCGACAGTATGACCAATATCTCCCCGCTGTACTTCAACATTGCCGGATTCTTGTTTTTTCAGACCCTGTTCTGGTTTTTTCTCCACGGCCGATACGGCTCGGAGTACTGGCATAAATTAGCGAGACTGCTGCTGCTTGCCGGTCTTGCCGCCGAGGCGGTGCTGGTGTTCTTTCAGTATTCGATTGCCGCGGTTTTCTGTTCCTACTGTTTGATCGTCTTTGCCGTGATTGTCCTGTTGAACCTGTGTTGCGGCCTGGGTCAGGCAGTACGGGGAGTGGTCCTGTTTACCGCGGTACTTGCCGCCTGTTTCAGCCTGCAGTTCAGGGCCCCGGCCAAGAGCGGCGGGACGCTCGATGGAGGAAGTATTGCCATGGTCAGCGGCGACCGCGACGGGATACGGCTCTATCTCTTTTTTTCCGGTTCCTGTGGCCACTGTGAAAAGGTGATCGAGGCTGTCGGCGCCGATAATTCCTGTGTCGTGCGTTTCAACCCGGTCGAAAGGATCGAAAAATTCGAGTTGCCGGGGGCTGTTCATTTCCCTGATTACGATCCACAGTTCAATCTGGTTCTTCTGAGCAGTCTTGCGATCAAGGAAATTCCAGTGCTTTTCGCCATGACCCCGGACGAATCCCTGGTCTTAAGAGGGGAGGCGCGAATCCTCGAATATCTCAGGAAAACCTGCCGACAAACCCGTGTCAAGGATTACCAGGGTACTTCCGAGATCGGCCAATCCCCCGCTGCCTTTTTGCCCGGGCTTGGTAAGGCGGAAGACGACGGCTGTGGGGTAAGCGCCGAGTGCGATCAGAAGATAGCACCAGTATCACCTCTATCGTCCGGGCAATAGCCGCGGGTCGGCGACCTCCGAAAAACATTCGCTTTCACCACCGCCGGGGTTCAGAAGGTCGACACCAACCTCTTCGGCGATCCTTACCCCATCCACCCTCATCCGGTGCCTCCGGGTTTTTTGTACACATTCCGACCGGAACCAGTCAAAGAATGAACGTTCATTCATTCTTTCCATTTTAAGACATTGAAATAATGGAAAATAAATGCTATTGAAAAATTCCGTCGATCTGTTAAATATAGGTTCCGAACAGTGGTGGCGAGACTCGTGACGGAAATAAGACAATGTACCTATCCGGCTGGTTTGCCGCCATGAACGCCATCTGGCATTCTCGGCTGCGATGTATGGGCGTGGGATTTTTCTGCCCGGAATCCTTCGGGGCGGGGATAACTTATTGGATCTATAAAGAGAAAAAACATGACTTTAACGATTACTGCCCAGACTCAATCACTCGGATGGATTGAGAAACTGAAGGAACTCAGTGGTGAAAGCGTAAAACTGTGTATGCAGTGCGCCACCTGTACCGGGATGTGCCCGATGGCCCAGGAGATGGATTGCAGTCCTCGCCAGGTCATGCACTTCGCTCAATTCGGCCTCCTGGCCAGACTGGTCGACATCAACACCTACTGGAAGTGTGCGTCGTGTCATGCCTGTTCCGTGAAGTGTCCGCGGGGCATCGATATCGCCAAGGTGATGGAGGCCCTGCGGCAGCAGGTCCTGCGCAAGAGTAGGAATTACATTGAACCGTCGACGATTTCCGCGGCCCAGATTGCCGATATGCCGCAGATCGCCTTGGTTGCCGGATTCAGAAAATTCACCAGTTAAGGAGAGCGATGAAGATCAGTTACTATCCAGGCTGTACCCTGAAAACCAAGGCCAAAAACCTCGACCGGGCGGCGATAGCCTCCCTTGAGGCTCTGGGGGTCGAGGTTAAAGAGATCGAGAGGTGGAATTGCTGCGGGGCGGTGCATTCCCTGACCGCCGACGATTTGATCCATCAGGTGGGGCCGGTGCGCAACCTCATTCGGGCCAAGGAACAGGGGGCGGACACCTTGGTGACCCTCTGCTCGATGTGCTACAACACCCTGGCGCGGGCCAATCTGATCATGAAAAACGATGAGGTGAAAAGAGCCACCATCAATCGGTTCATGGACGAGGAAATCGACTACGCCGGCGAAGTGGAAGTCGTCCATTACCTGACCTTTCTCAAGGAGAAAATCGGCTGGGATACCCTGAAAGAGCGGGTGATGTTACCGCTTACCGGGCTCCAGGTCGCACCCTATTATGGGTGTACTCTGCAACGGCCGGCCGAAGTCGGCATTGAACCGTTCGGCAGTTTCGGGCTGATGACCGGGATGCTGGAGGCGCTCGGTGCGACGGTGAGGACATTGAGTGCCGCCGATAAATGTTGCGGTTCCTACCAGGTGTTGGGGGCTCCGGCCGGTGCCAACAGTGCCGCGGCGGCAATTCTCAACCTTGCCGCGGCAGCAGGTATCGAGGCCCTGGCCACCAGTTGTCCGCTCTGCGAGTATAACCTTGGCAAACAGCAGCAACAGCTGATCGACAAAGGCAGGATCGAAAAAAACATTCCAACCTTTTATTTCACCCAGCTCCTGGCGGTGGCCCTGGGGCTTGATTCGGAGATCTGCCATTTCGAATTGAACGATCGAAGAAGTAGCGAGCTGTTGCGGAGCAAAAAATGAACCGTTGCAGCATAGGCGAAAAGGCCCGGTAAATCGCAGGCAAAATAATTTATCCCGCATTATTGGAGATATGAACCATGTGTGAAACTGACCAGAAAACAACCAAAAAAACGATCAAGGTGGCGACCGGAGATCGGGCTATTCTGCCGGAAGGCGCCAAGACCATCCCGGTCTATATCATGGGCAAGAGATATGATGTACCGGAAACGCTGACCATTATGAAGGCCATGGAATTTGCCGGTTTCAAATTCCTGCGCGGCGCCGGCTGTCGTGGTGGAATCTGCGGTGCCTGCCCGACAGTGTATCGGATGGCCGGAGATTATAAGCTCCATTTCGGACTTGCCTGTCAGACCGTGGTGGCGGCCGACATGTATCTTGCTCAGATACCGTTTTTCCCTGCCAACCGCGCAGATTATAGCATCGAGGAAATCGGCGCGTTGCCGGAGGCCATTCATGCCCTCTATCCGGAGCTGTTTCGTTGTGTCGCCTGCAACCAGTGCACCAAGGCCTGCCCCATGGATGTTGACGTCCTCGGCTATATTTCCGCCCTCAAACAGGGCAATATCGAGAAAGCGGCGAGGCTGTCCTTTGACTGCATCCAGTGCGGACTGTGCGCCAGCCGCTGCATGGGCGAAATACCCCAGTACCATGCGGCGCAGCTGGCCCGCCGGGTCTATGGTAAATATATCCTGCCCAGGGCGGAACACCTGAAGGCAAGAGTCGCGGCCATTGACAGCGGCAGATATGAAGAGATGCTGCATGACCTGTCGGCGATGAGCAAGGAGGAGCTGGAGAAAAGGTACGTGGAACGGGAGCGTGAGCCCGATTTTGCCAAGATAGGATCATGGCAGCCTAAAGAGACAGGCTATTTATAATCAACTACTGACTGATCCTCTTTAGTCCCTTAGAAAAATTATTTGCATGTTTTTCGCGAAGAATTTTTCGTGAAGGGACTTATACCCCCTACGGGGTATCATAAAGCATCCCGTTTATCGGGATTTGGGATAAAGGAGATACCAATGGCGTACACCCCCGAGTTACAAGAACTGATAAAAAAAGTAGAGGCGACCCGTCCGGAACGGGTGGCTATGGCCCGGCGAAATGAAAACTATCCGGCCCTTTCGATGCAGGAAAGGGCTGTGGTCCTCACGAAATTTCATCCGGATTATCAAGACAGCGGCAAGCGCGTGGTCGAGGTCGGTCCGAATAAAGGCGACATTTATCAGGAGGGCGTGGCCAGACTGCTCGAGTCGAAGTCAATGGTCCGCCCCGATAAGGTTGATCTGACCAAGGTTGACTATGACACCGACGTGCTGGTTATCGGCGGCGGCGGGGCCGGTACCTCGGCGGCGATCATGGCGGCCGATGGCGGCTGCAAGGTGGTTATCGCCACCAAACTGCGGCACGGCGATTCCAACACGATCATGGCCGAAGGCGGAATCCAGGCGGCAACCCATGAATGCGATTCCCCCTATTATCATTTTATGGATACTATCGGCGGCGGCCATTTTGCCAATCAGCGCGATCTGGTGGCGGCGCTCGCCAATGATGCGCCGCTGTCCATCGCCTGGCTGGAGAGCCTGGGGATGATTTTCAATAAATATGAAGATGGTCGCACGGTAGTTCGGCATTGCGGCGGTTCGTCCCGCAAGAGATTACAATCCTCCGGGGATATGACCGGGGCGGAGATCATGCGGGTGGTCCGGGACGAGGTCCGCAACCGTCAGGATATGATCACCACCCTCGAGTTCAGCCCGGCCGTCGAGCTGCTCCTCGATCTGGACGGCAAGTGCGCTGGTGCCATCCTCTACAACATGGAAACCAAGGAATTTTCGATCGTCAGGGCCAAGGCGGTGATTATCTCCACCGGCGGTTTCGGGCGTCTCCATATCAAAGGTTTTGCCACTACCAACCACTATGGCGCCACCATGGATGGCGTGGTCATGGCTTATCGCGCCGGAGTCGGCAACAAGGACCTCCATTCCACCCAGTATCATCCGACCGGTGTCGCCTACCCCGAGCAGAATGTCGGTCTCCTCATCACTGAGAAGGTTCGCGGTCTCGGCGCCCATGTCCTGAATATCGACGGCGAGCAGTTCTGCTTTCCGCTTGAGCCCCGCGATGTCGAGTCGGCGGAGCTGATCTGCGAGGCGATGGAGAAGGGGAAAGGGATCATTACTCCCACCGGTCGGGTCGGTCTATGGCTTGATTCGCCGATGATCGAGGAACTGCACGGCCCCGGCAGCGTGAAAAAGGAGCTGCCGGCCAAGTTTATCCAATTTGAGCGGCACGGTATCGATATCAGCAAGGAGCCGATGCTCGTCTATCCGACCCTGCACTATCAGAACGGCGGTATTAATGTTAATGGCGATACCGAGACCATAGTGCCGGGGCTCTACGCCGCCGGTGAGGCGATCGGCGGGGTGCACGGGGAAAACCGCTTGATGGGCAACAGCCTGCAGGATATCATCACCTTCGGCCGTCGCGCCGGCAAGAATGCGGCGGCCTATGTCAAGACCGGGGTCGAGTTGAAGGGATTGACCCTCGATCATGTGGTGAAGTTTGAACAAGAACTCGCCGCAGCCGGCATTGACCAGCCGGCGGTAGCGCCGATTCTTCTTCCGGATTATTCAACCGACGAAGTCGCCGAACGACGCTGGCCCGAGGCTCGGACCGTGACCGAGGCGATTCGTTGACCTGAGAGAACCGGCAGATCCGGCCAGTCTCAGCCGATAGCCCTCGTCCCATCCACCGCTGTAGCCAGGCAGGCTACAGCGGTTTTTTGTTTGCCCCTCGGCTCTCCGCCGAATTTTTTCCGCAAAGGACGATGGAGTTGCCGTAAGTTTTATGGTAAAATTGATGGCTCAAGAAACGAGAGATCGACCACTTGTCATGTTTTATGCAAAACAGGGGGGGTATGAAAAGCAATTATGTAACCACCGTTTACGGGCCGGTCATCCCGGGAATCATTAAGACTCTGGCGCAGGCTACCCGGAGTTTGGGTGGGGAATGGCTGACCAGCAAGATTATCAAACTCGACGGACAATTTGCCGCGATAATGAGTGTGGTGGTCGAAGAAGAACAGGAATTGACCCTGCGGTCGAGCCTTGAGCAGAAGTTTCCCAGCTTCCATTTTGCTTACACCCTTGCAAATACCTTACCCCGTGAGGCGACCAAAACCATCAATTTTGTGATCGATTGTATCGACAGGCCGGGGCTGACCGGTGATCTCAGCAATATCCTCGCCAATCTCGATATCGGGGTGGAGGAGATGGAGTGTAAACGGCTTGCCGTGGATGGTATCGGTGATGCCGTTTTTTCTGCGAGACTGCGGCTTGCCGTACCCCTTGCCGCGGACAGCGAGGTTATTGCCGAAGAAATCGAGGCACTGTCGGAGGATGTACGGGTTCAGCTGCTGTAAAGGATTTTTGAGCGTTCCGATTGCCGGGGGAGGTGCCGAGTGTTTTGGCTCCTCCCTTTTTTATTGCTCAGTTATCCTCCTCGCAGAGCGCCCGGTGCAGGGCGCGTTGGGCCAGGACAAAATTGGCGCGATCCAGGGTGAATTGCATATTGGTCTGCCGGGTGGTCTGTGACACCGAGAGAATATTGATATTCTCCTCGGCCAGTGCCCGGGCTGCCTTGGCGAGGATGCCCGGCTTGGCGATATTGGAGCCAATGGCACAGACGATCGCCACATTCTGGGCGGTGACCATCTCGAAACGCTTGCGCATTTCCTCGACCAGCGCCGGCGTGCAATCCTTCTCGTTGATCAGGACGTCAATGGTGTTGGCATTGGTTGCTTTATTGATATAGCTGACATGGAAGTTTTCGAGGATCTTCATGATCTTCATATCAAAACCGACCTCGCCGACCATCCGGGTGTCGTGGATTTCCAGACAGGTGATGGCATTGGAGCCGGTAATGACTTCGGTCTTGGAATGCGGGCAGATGTAGTCCTTGGTGATCAAAGTGCCGCTGTGGCTGGGGTCGAAGGCATTCATCACCCGGATGGCGATGCCGGCGGTTTCGAGCGGCTTCGAGGCCTTGGGGTGGATCGCCTCCATGCCGACATCGGCGAGTTGATCGGCGACATCAAAATTGGTGTTGCAGACCGGATGCACCTTCCCTTCCCCGATGATCACCGGATCTCCGGAACAGAGGTGATATTCCTTGTGAATAACCGCTTCATCGGCGTGGAGCAGGACGGCGATTTTGGAGAAGGTGACTTCCGAATAGCCCCGGTCAAATTCCCGCATGATTCCTTCGGTGCCCTTGGTATAACCGGTGGCGACACAGATGGTCCGGGAGGGATCGAGGGCGGCGAAGGTATGGTGGATCCGTTCGTCGATGGTTCGCTCCCGGCGCTCCTGCCAGCCGCTGAGGTCGACAAAGGTCGCATCATAACCGAGGTTCTGGAGGATATTGGCACTGTTGAACGCGCTGTGCATCTCGCCGATGGAGGCAAGAAGTTCGCGGGCCGCGAGGAGGACCTCGGTGCGGTTGACGTAGCCGGACGAAATGACGTTGTCCATGCTTTTCAGGATATTGACGGCAAAGGTGATGCGTTCGCAGATAAACCGGTCGGCGACGCCAACATCGAGACCGATCGCCGCGAAACCGCGGTTCATTTCGCAGAGCCTGCTTTGCAGGCTGATCATTGCCGGTTCATATTCTTCATTTTGTTCAAAACTCTGGTAGATTCCAGGTTGGCCGGTTTTCTTATGTTCCA
>JBBRGP010000115.1:0-7876 GCA_038224105.1 Desulfobulbales bacterium
AGGCGGCGGTCGAGCGCCGCCGCCGGAGATGCCGGCCCAGATGGCGATGGCCTTCGGCCGCTCGTGGGCGGGGAACACGTTGGTCAGGATCGACAGCGTGGAGGGCATGACGAAGGCCGCGGCCACACCCATGATCGCCAGGCAGGTATCGAGACCAATCAGGTCGGCCAAGGCCAGCGGCCCCATCGGATGGTTCATCCCGAGCTTCATGACCGTATCGATATCCTCGACCTTGCCGACACCGTGGTAAAGACAGAAGATCGCCTCGTTGATCATCGGCAGGAGGATGCGATTGGCGATAAATCCCGGAAAGTCATTTGCTTCGGCGGGAGTCTTACCAAAATTCCTGCAGAGTTCCCAGGTCGTGTCAAAGGTCTCTTGACTGGTCGCCAGGGCTTTGATGACCTCAACCAGCTTCATCACCGGCACCGGATTCATGAAATGCATGCCGATGACCTTGTCGGGCCTCTTGGTCTGGGCGGCGATTCTGCCGATGGGGATCGACGAGGTGTTGGTGGCGAGAATGGTGTGCGGCGGGCAAAAGCTGTCGAGGTCGCGGAAGATCTTGAATTTCAGATCTTCCCGCTCGACCGCCGCCTCGACGACAAAGTCCACCCCGGCCATATCACCAAGGTTGGTGGTGGTGCGGATCCGGCTGAGGATCGCATCGCGCTCGGCGCCGCTGATCTTTTCTTTTTCGACACCGCGGGCAAGGTTCTTGGCGATCGCCGCCAGCCCTTTCTGGGTGAACTCCTCTTTGATATCGCTCATCAGAACGTCGAGACCGCTGGCCGCGGCCACCTGGACGATCCCGCCGCCCATCTGGCCCGCGCCGATTACACCGAATTTTTCTATTGCCATTGTAGTATCCTTTATCGCTTGATTATCGATTGACCACCATTGCCACCGCCTCGCCGCCACCCAGGCAGAGAGAGACCAGGCCCCGTTTGGCGTCCCTTTTTTCCATCTCGTAGAGGATCGTCGTCAGCAACCGGGCGCCGCTGGCGCCGATCGGATGGCCGAGGGCGACGCTGCCGCCATTGACGTTGACCTTGGCGTGATCAAGTTCCAACACCCGGTTGATCGCCACGGAGGCGCCGCTGAAGGCCTCGTTGATCTCGAAGATATCGACATCGGCGGCGGATATCCCCTCTTTTGCCAGAACCTTCGGCACCGCCAGAATTGGCGCCATGAGCACGTACCGCAGTTCGATCCCCGCCGAGGCCTGGGCCCCGACCTCCGCCAGGATCCGGCAGCCAAGTTCCTCCGCCTTGTCCCGGCTCATCATCACCACCGCTGCCGCCCCGTCGCTGATGATCGAAGCATTGCCGGCAGTTCCCAACCCGTCTTTCTTAAATGCCGGACGCATCTTTTGCAAACTCTCATAACTCGTCTCGGTCGGGCATTCATCATCGGCAAAGAGTTTTACCCCCCCGTTTTTCTGGGGGATCGGCACCGGCACGATCTCATCCTTAAAGACGCCGTTGCGCACCGCCTTGACCGCTCGCCCATAGGACTGCTCGGCGAACCTGTCCTGTTCCTCTCGCGAGACCTGCCATTTTTCACAGATGAGTTCGTTGGACATGCCCATATGGAAATCGTTGACGATATCCCACAGCCCGTCGTGCACCATGTGGTCCTCGATCTTGCCGGGCCCCATCCGGTGACCCCACCTGGCTTTTTCGAGATAATAGGGGGCCATGCTCATGTTTTCCATGCCACCGGCGACGACAATTTCGGCATCGCCGCACTGGATCGCCTGGGCGGCAAGCATCGCCGCTTTCAGTGACGAGCCGCAGACCTTGTTGACGGTTATTGCTTCCACTGCCTGGGGCAGATCGGCCTTGATCGCCGCCTGTTTGGCGGGGTTCTGACCGTAGCCGCAGGGCAGGACCATGCCCATGATACACTCGTTTACCAGTGCCTTATCGATTCCGGCCCGGACAACCGCCTCCCTGATGACCAGGGCGCCGAGGTCGGTGGCCCCGATCTTGCTGAGGCTGCCGCCGAAACTGCCGAAGGGGGTCCTTACCGCACTGACGATTACTGCTTTTCTCATCGCTTTCTCCATTTTTACGGTGGCTGGTGTTGCCTTCACCATTTTTTAGTCCGCTTTTCATGCCGTGGCAAGCATCACCACACAACGCTCTTCGGTCAAGATTGCGTTCCCTGTTCGTTCCATAAGAGCAGATCGCCGATCAAACCGACCAAGCGCTCAATCGTTTTTTTTTATCGTGACGCAACGGTTTGCTTTTGTCAATCTTTTTTAATGCGGCCCGGGTCTTTCCTGCCGCCCTGACCGGTACCAGGGTCGTGCTTATTCCCTGTGCCATCCGGCGGCAAATTTGCCAGGCTGCCTGTCAGACTTTCTCGTCATGCACCGCGACATTCGCCAAGGAGCATCTCGATGCCACGTAAATATAAACCGACCAGTGCCGGACGGTTGTTCACCTCAATGCCCAGTTCATAGACCGCTTTCTGAATGAGGAAACAGCGCAGCATGAGGGCCAGTTCCGTCCGATCGGCCGGAATCAGCGGGGAGTTTTTCAGCAGGTGCAGGTAGGCTTTCAGATACGAGCCGCTGACGTAAACATACCATGCCTCCAGCCAGGGTTCGAGCATCAGCATGTCGTCCGGCGGACCGGCGTTGTACTGAACCAGTGTGGTCATGGCCGCAAAATGGAAGGAGTGGATCATGCCGGCGACATCTTGCAGGGGAGAGTGTTTCAGGCGTCGCTCGCTGAGGGACTTGGCCGGTACTCCCTCGAAATCAATGAAGATGAAGTCTTTACCGGTAAAAAGTGCCTGACCCAGATGCAAGTCACCGTGAATCCTACACTTCATTGCCGAAAGGCGGTGGACGGTAATTTTCTGCAGGCAGGCGATAAGCTCCTTCTCGGCCGACAAAATCTGCGTCGCCCGGTGCTGTACCTCGTCAGGCAGATGGTGGATGTTGGCCGCGAGGGTCTGGAAATTTCTTCGTATGAGCCCTCGCATGGACTGGAAGATGGAACGCTGGTAGAGGGTGGAAAACTCTTCCGCCCACCAGGCACCGTCCGTTGCGTCTCCGGCCAGCGCCCGGTGCATCTCGGCCGTGCGCCTGCCAAGCAGCAAAGCCATCTCCAGGTGCAGTCCGCGTACGAGATCACTAAACTGCGCGGGGATGCCGCTGTCGACGACTTCCAGCAGTGTCGGCAGAGGGTCGGGAAGTTTTGGCAGATCATGTCGGTGTGACAGCAGATGCTCGACAAAGTGGGCAAGACTGGTCAGGGTGTTCCTCCAGGCATCGCCGTGATTGACAACATAGGTTTGCAGAACGCCAAGGTCATAGGTTCTGCCGTCGGCACCATGGTATTCGAGCCCTCCCGCATAAGTCGGGACATTCCGAAATCTTTTTTTCAACGCCAGAAACCGGAAGATTTCCGGCTCCGGATGGATTCCGTCCTGCACTTTCCGGTACATTTTAAACAGCAGTCTGTCACCATACATAACGCTGGTATTGTTCTGTTCAACCGTCGCAACTCTGCTGGGAAACAATTCCGCTCTGGGCGGAGAGATTTTAGAAACTCCGCCGCCTCGCAAACCCGCCAGGACAGAACCGTCGGTGCCGTGCACTTTCGCGCGACTCCGCATCAGCTCAAAGAGAAACTCCCGGAAGTCCTCGAAGTAGATCGCATCGCAGAGAACGCCTTCCACGTCGCCGAGGGCGAGACTCGTGATGGTTGCCAGCGGATGTCGGTCGGTCAGAGTCTTCACCTGCTCATGCGCAAGCCAGGTCATGGGGATAAGATAGATCTCGGGATCCCGCTCGGTGTAGGTGACCTGAAGGAAGACCAGGAGAAACACCTGCTCGCCCTGTTGCAACTGGCAACTGTCGGCAATGCTGATTTGGCTGATCACCCGCTCTTTCCCGCAAAACCAGAAGACGCGCTGCAGATAGTGGGGAATGACGGCACTGCAGAGTCGTTCGCCGGTCTTACCCTGCAGGACATCCCACCAGGGATGCCCCTCCTTCAGTTTCAGTTTCAGGACGTCTTCGCCGGATTCGGTCCGCGCCTCGGTGCTCTGCAGAACAAACCAGAAATGGTCGTAGGGGCCCATGGTGAAGTGGTAGCGTGTTTCCGGGATAATGGGGAAACGGTTGCGGCTGAAGACCTCTTCGGGGACCATTCCCGCATAGCGGGAAAGATCGACGGCGACCGCCTGGGGGAAGCGCGAGAGATTGATGACCACCAGAAGTTTTTCACCCTCGAATCCGCGGATAAAGGTAATTGCCTTCGGGTTGTCGGACCGCAGCACCTCGAGGCTGCCGCAGCTGAATGCCCTGAAACGCTTACGCATGCCGATCGTACGACGCATCCACCAGAGCAGAGAGGTTGGATTGCGCTCCTGGTTCTCGACGTTGATCGATTCATAGTGATATTCCGCTTCAATAATGACCGGCATAAACAGCTGTTGGGGGTTGGCCTTGGAGAAACCGGCGTTGCGGTCCGGATTCCACTGCATCGGCGTCCGGACGCCGTTGCGATCGCCCAGGAAGTAGTTGTCACCCATTCCGATTTCATCGCCGTAGTAGATGATCGGGGTTCCCGGCAGTGACAGGAGCAATATATTCATCAGCTCGATTTTACGGCGATTATTCTTCATCAGAGGAGCCAGACGGCGACGGATGCCGAGGTTGATGCGGGCCCGTGGATCGGAGGCATAGACCCGGTACATGTAGTCCCGCTCCTCATCGGTCACCATCTCCAGCGTCAACTCATCATGGTTACGCAGAAATATCGCCCACTGGCAGCCCTCCGGGATGGCCGGCGTCTGATCGAGGATGTCAATAATCGGGAAGCGGTCTTCCATTTCGATGGCCATGAAGATACGCGGCATGAGCGGAAAATGGAAGGCCATGTTGCTTTCGTCGCCGTCGCCGAAATAGGCCGCGGCATCCTCCGGCCACTGGTTCGCCTCCGAAAGCAGGATGCGGTTTTTGAAGGAGCGGTCCAGGTGGGCCCGCAGCTTTTTGAGGAAGGCATGGGTTTCGGGAAGGTTTTCGCAATTGGTCCCCTCCCGCTCGAACAGGTAGGGAACGGCGTCGAGCCGGACACCGTCAACCCCCAGCCGCATCCAGAAGTCAATGACCCGCAGCATTTCCGACTGAACCTTAGGGTTGTCATAGTTGAGGTCCGGTTGATGGGAGTAGAAACGGTGCCAGAAATACGCCTTGGCCACCGGGTCGTAGGTCCAGTTGGAAATTTCGAAGTCCCGAAAGATGATCCGCGCCTGCCGGAACTTTTCGGGGGTATCGCTCCAGACATAGAAGTCTCGATACACCGATCCCGGTTTTGCCAAACGGGCTCGCTGGAACCAGGGGTGCTGGTCGGAGGTATGATTGAGCACCAGTTCGGTGATCACTCTGATGCCACGGCTGTGGGCGACGCGCAGCAAATGCTTGAACTCGCGGAGAGTGTTGTAAATGGGATTAACGTTATAATAATCGGCGATATCGTAGCCGTCATCGCGCTGCGGCGAAGGATAGAATGGCAGCAGCCACAGCGCCGTAATCCCAAGCTGCTGCAGGTAGTCAATTTTGCCGAGGAGGCCGCGGAAATCACCGACGCCGTCGGCGTCGGAATCGGCAAAGGCCTTGATGTGCACCTGGTAGATAACGGCATCCCTGAACCACAAGGGATTATCCTCAAGAACCGAATCCATATCACGCATAGGTATTTTCTCCATGCTCTGCTCTGCCGTAGCGCTCGACCCGGCTCCGCACCGAGGTGGCCAGATTTCGCGGCAGCATCTCCCAGGAAAACCGCCACTGCCAGTTGCCGCTGGCGGTACCGGGGATATTCATGCGCGCCTCGCTCCCCAGGTTGAGGATATCCTGAAAGGGTAGGATCGCGGTATCGGCAACCGACATCAGGGCGGCCCGGACCAGGCTGTCGACGCCGTCATCGCCGGAGGAGCCAAGGTAGGCGTTCATCTCGGCCCGCTGTGCCTCCGAGATGGCGCCGTACCACCCTCGAGTAGTGTCGTTATCGTGGGTTCCGGTATAGACGACCCCGTTTTTAACATGATGGTGCGGAAGATTTATCGGCTCTTTGTCAAATGCAAACTGGAGGATCTTCATGCCGGGGAGCTTATAACGGTCGCGCAGGGCCAGGACATCCGGGGTAATCACCCCCAGATCTTCGGCAATGATCGGCAATGCCCCAAGAGCCGTGGCGAGGGCGTCGAAAAGCCTCTTTCCCGGCCCTTTCACCCACCGTCCCCGCTCGGCCGTCTTCGCCTGCGCCGGCAGTTGCCAGGCCGCCGCGAAACCGCGAAAGTGATCGACCCGGACAATGTCAAAGAGTTCAAACATCAAGGCAAATCGATCGATCCACCACCGATATCCGTCCTGGGCCATAACCTCCCAGTCATAATGCGGATTGCCCCACAGCTGACCGGTAGAACTGAAATAATCCGGGGGGACGCCGGCCACGACCGTCGGATCTCCCTTGCCATCGAGGAGAAAGAATTGGCGATTGCTCCATACGTCGGCAGAATCGTGGGCGACAAAGATGGGGATATCACCAATGACCGCAATGCCCCGCTCGTTGGCATATGCTCGCAGCTCCTTCCATTGCCGAGAAAACTGCCATTGCAGGTATTTCTGTACGGCGATCTCGTGACCGAGAAGGTGCGAATAGTGGTGATTCATCTTCGGGGTGAGGCCCGACGCCTCTTCCGGCCAGCGGCACCAGCTCTTGCCGTTAAAGAGCTGTTTCAGCGCCATGAACAGGGCAAAATCATGCAGCCAGGGGGTGGTGTTGCAGAACAGCTCGAATTCAAGACTGCGGGGTGATGACTGCAGGGCGAGAAAGGAAGTGCCGGCCTGCTGCAACAGCGCCATTTTGGTCCGGGCAACGGTGGAAAAATCGACGCGATCTTCCGGATAACAGCCGCTGCCGGAACCATCGGCGAGATCACCCTCGTCGACGATCCGCGCCAGATCGATCAGCAGTGGGTTACCCCCGAAAGCGGTAAAGGCGGAATAGGGTGAATTGCCATAGGCCGGGGGGGTGAGAGGGAGTACCTGCCAGTATGACATCCCCATGAGGTACAGTAGGTCAATAAAGCGGCGGGCATCCGTCCCCAGTGCTCCTATCCCTCCGGGACCGGGCAGCGAGGTAGGATGCAGGAGGATTCCGCAGCCACGTTTATTCAGCATAAATTCACATCTCTCGTCAAGTTACCCCTATCAATCAAGGAAAGGGAGGGAAAAGACTGGACCAATAGGGCTTCCGGGTATATCGAAAGTATATCTTGAACAGCAAGGCTCGGCTGGCCTTCCTGTCGATCGAAGTTTAGGACTTCTCCCCGTAAAAACGTTGCGATAGCAGCCCAGTCCGGGATCGACCGGCCGATGTATCCGGGTATCCTGCCATACTTCCATTCCGAGAGGCAGACCGCCGCTGTCCCTCTTCAGACGACTGTAGAAACGCGGCGCCACCACCAGAATTGATCTGTCACCCGTGGCACGTTCAGAAGACCAATGGTCGATTCCATGCGGATCAGTTCATCCAGCAGATCTTTTCTGGTACAGTAATCAACGAGACGACGGTTGTCAGGGTCGACCAGGCTGAATTCTCACAATTCATTGCCCTGGTAGAAATCGGGACTGACCCAGCTGGTGTTGACCCTGGCCTCCCGCATGGCCTTCAGCATATACGCCTTGATCCGGGGAGGGAATTGGCCAAACTCGTCGTCCCTCGGGGTGCACAAAGGCCAGGTTCCCGCCAGGGTCCGGCCGAGCAGGTACTCCTCGTTGCGACTCGGTGCGGGCTTGTCGTTGACTCCATCACGTTCGCGACGGTTTCATGGTCAAGCGCCGATATCG